>JAAXHV010000659.1:0-313 GCA_012270695.1 Gammaproteobacteria bacterium
AGCGGACCTCCACTTCCTCCTGCTATTTTCATGGGCAGGGCGATGACCCAGAAACCCCGGGTTGGCAACTGATCGAGGTTGGCGACGTTCTCGAATCCCGGGATGTTTTTTTCTGACAGGATCCGGTGTGTCTCAAACAGTTTCGAACCGCCAAAGTCGAGACTGGGAGAATCGATACCTATGGCGTTTATCTTTCTGTTTGTTACCAGGTACCTGGCCGCGTCAGGATGGATACCGGGAAATTTTAAACTGGCAACACCTGGCTCACCCTGCATGTCCGTGCCCATGTATTTCATTTTATCGGGCCAGTAAC
>JAAXHV010000659.1:410-2051 GCA_012270695.1 Gammaproteobacteria bacterium
AATACGGATGAGCACGCCCGGACCAACAAGTTGGCCCACTTCGATCTGGTCAACGGTATTGCGCTTTTCGGCAAAGTGGACCGGCGCATCGATATGTGTGCCACCGTGTTCCGCCATACTGATGTTGTAGGCCGTGTAATAATAACCCTTCTCGGTATACCCCTCGAATACAGCTTCCTTTTTGAAAGTCTTCGACGTCGGCCAGTATATGGTTTCATTCGAAAATGCATGAGTCAGGTCTATCCATTTGCCATCGAACAATGCCTCTGCGTTTGCATTAAAGAGAAGCGTCTGTAGAAGAAATACATACGGTAGCTGTTTCATGATTTTGCCTCCCCTTGGTCAGCCATTGCGTTTTAAGGTAAATGCCACGATAGTGTCACTCAATTCAGTTCCAAAGGTAGGGTAACCCCCCGCCGCAATAACAATAAATTGCCGATTGCTCCCACTATGTAAATAGGTCATGGGCGTGGCATTACCGGGTGCAGGAAGCCTGGCGCTCCATAATTCTTCACCTGAGTAAAGATCGTAGGCCCGGAACCGGTTATCGAGGCTTGCCCCGATAAAAATCAGTCCTCCCCCGGTAATGATCGGTCCGCCCTGGTTGGGCGAACCCCAGTTTTTCGGCGAACGAAACAGCCCGAAGCCGAACGGTTTGCGACCGAAAGGGATTTGCCAGCGTATTTTCCCGGTGGAAGTATCGATTGCCGTCAAGTTGCCCCATGGCGGCGGATTGCAGGGGATCCCGAGACCGGATACCGGGGTTTCCCGTATCCAGACGAACGGCGTCCCGGGCATCGGTGCGGCCGAGCTGCGCCCGGCTGTTTTTTGTTGCCCGCCCGACGCCTCGAATTCCTTGCGGGGCGCCAGTTTTTGCGACCTCAGGACATTCGTGGAATTGATGACCGCCAGGCCGGATTCCGGGTCAAAGGCGACCCCTCCCCAGTTGCTGCCGCCGGAATCGGAAGGGTAAAGCACGGAGCCGTTGACGCTGGGTGGCGTATACAAGCCCTCATTTCTTAATGCCAGGATCTTATTGCGGCACTGTCTCCTGTCCCAGGGTGTCAGTCCCCAGGCATCATCGGCCGTGACGGATTGCGGTGTAAACGGCGGGGGCGCCAGCGGCGCCGGTTGAACGGGCGAAGATTTTTCGCCCTCCACGTCCGACTGTGGAACCTCCATCTCCCGCACGGGAAACAGGGGCCGCCCCGTCGCCCTGTCCAATACAAAGAAGAAACCGGTTTTCGTCGCCTGCAGGACGGCCTCCACCTTACTGCCATTGCGGCTCAGTTCAACCAGGGCCGGCATGGACGGCAGATCGTAATCCCACAGGTCGTGGCGCAGGGTCTGGTACGACCAGATCTCCTCGCCCGTAAGGGCGTCCAAAACCACTACGGCATTACCGTGAGGAATGGCTTCGGAGCGGTGTAATCCGTACGGATCATGACTGGGGCTGCCGGTCGGCAAAAACACCCAGCCGCGTTGGCTGTCAATTGATATCGGCGCCCAGGTATTTGCTCCTCCAAGAGTGTCACGCAAATGTTCCGGTATCGGGTTCCAGTTCCATAATTCCCGACCGCTGCGCACATCAAATCCCCTGACTATGCCATCCGGTGGGTTCGCCCATTCGCCATCGAGGAT
>JAAXHV010000660.1 GCA_012270695.1 Gammaproteobacteria bacterium
TGATGGATACGCCAAGCCGCTTCAGGTCGAGCAGCAGGTAGACAACCAGTTGTCCGGGGCCATGGTAAGTCACCTGCCCGCCCCGGTCGACCTTATGCACGGGTATGGCGCCCGGGTCCAGCAAGTGCTCGGTCCTACCGGCCAGGCCCAGGGTAAACACCGGTTCGTGTTGCAGACACCAGATTTCATCCGCGCTTTCAGGGCCGCGCCGGCTGGTATATTCAACCATGGCTTCATAGACGCCGAGGTATTCCTGTAAGCCGAATTGTCGGATCAAGATCTTACCCATGGAAATCGGATAATTTCATTACGCGTTCTGCCGGGTTGAACCGGACCTGACTGATAAATCTGTGTTAACTATGCCGTAAAACCCTGTATGATAGCGGTACCGGCCGGACGTATAGTCATAGTATACGCCCAGGTGATCTGAAAACATATTGTCATAGGAGGCACTCATGAAGTTGTCAGCACTGTGTTTATCTTGTTTATTGATATTCGGCATCACATCGCTTCAGGTCGCGCTCGCACAGGCCGAAGCCGCATCGACCGAAGTGATTGAAACCTGTCCATTGCCGGAAAAGCCTTCCATTCCCAACGGGCTGAAGTCCACTGAGGAGGAGATGCTCGAGGCGCAAAAGAGCATCAAAGACTATATTACCAAAGGGGAAGCAGTCCTGGTTTGCCTGGATGGGCTCAGGCAAAGCTGGGGAGAAACCGCCAGTGAAGAACAGCTGCAGATCAATGATTTATTCCACAATAAAATGGTGGACGAAATGCAGGCGATTGGTGAACTGTTCAATTCAGCGGTTCGAGCCTATAAAGGCAGGCGCGAATAAGCGGTTGTAAACACATATCGGTACGCAGGAATTCACAGGCAGACCCTGAGGTGACGTCGTATTACGAATGAAAGCATTGGAGATTAACCGCCTGGAAAAAACCTACAAGAACGGGTTTCAGGCATTGAAAGGAATCGATTTGGACGTGGATGAAGGCGATTTCTTCGCGCTGCTCGGTCCCAACGGCGCCGGTAAATCTACTACTATCGGCATTATTTCCTCGCTGGTAAACAAAAGCGCCGGCAGCGTAAGAGTCCTCGGCCTTGACAGTGACACCCACATAACCGAGATCAAATCCCGGTTAGGCATCGTCCCCCAGGAAATTAATTTTTCATTATTCGAAACCTGCCTGAATATCGTGCTGAACCAGGCAGGATACTATGGCATCGACCGTAAACCGGCTTACACAAGGGCGGAGAAATACCTCAAGCAGTTGGGTTTGTGGGAACGGCGAAACGATATATCCCGCAACCTCTCCGGCGGTCTCAAACGCCGTTTGATGATCGCAAGAGCCCTGGTGCATGAACCGAAGTTGTTGCTGCTCGATGAGCCCACAGCCGGCGTGGACGTGGAGCTGCGCCGTTCCACCTGGGATTTTCTGAGAGAGATTAATCGCAACGGCACTACCATCGTCCTGACCACCCATTATCTTGAGGAGGCCGAGAGCCTGTGCCGAAAAATCGCCATTATCGACAAGGGTTCAATCATAGAATTCGGCCATAAAAAAGACTTGCTGGCCAAGTTGCATTCGGAGACGTTTATCCTGGACCTGGCAAGCCCCCTGGAGAAACTGCCCCATATGCCGTTCCTGGATATCCAACAGATCGACCCGATGACTTTAGAAGTGGTCATCAACAAGGAGCAGAACGCCAACGCCGTATTCGAGATGCTGTCGGAGCACTGGATCATCGTGAGCAGCATGCGTAACAAAGCCAATAGACTGGAAGAGTTATTCATCCGGTTGTTGGACGAGAGTGAGCAGGAAAATGACGACTGAACGATTCTTTATCGCCTACAAGACTATCGTCTACAAGGAGATCACCCGGTTCATGCGCATCTGGACACAAACCATCCTGCCGGCGGCGATCAGCATGGCGCTCTACTTCATCATATTCGGCAACCTGATCGGCCCCCGCATCGGCATGATGGGCGGATTTTCCTATATGGAATTTATTGCCCCGGGAATCATCATGATGTCAATCATCAACAACGCCTATTC
>JAAXHV010000661.1 GCA_012270695.1 Gammaproteobacteria bacterium
TAAAGCTTTTCTATCAGGGCTTTATCTTCGCTGTTTACCTGAAGTACATAGTCCGGATGCGCCCGGGGATCATCACATTCGGATATGACTATCTGGTAGATGGTGGATCGATAAGCGGAATTGGGCGCTGCAACATCGTGTATGGCATGCCTTATCCTGCCGTCTTCCTCCTGGTCAACCAGCATAGAGCAGAATGGTAACGTCAATTCCGACACCAAAGCAAAGTCTCTATTAATTCCCTGCACTTCGGTACGGCATAATTTAACGCGTCTTAGTACATGTGGAACTGTCTGATCCACATCAAATTCCGGTATCCTTGGATCTTCAGGATTCCCGAACGTGTCCGCATGCACGAAAGGGAGATGGGCGGGATCATTAAAATTCTCCACGTGGCGTGGCGCTGATGCTTCCCAGACTTCGGAATTGACTGTAATCGTCGTATCCGGGTTACTCATCACTGTTTCATTTTCAAGAATGGGCCATTCCGGCAAGGGCAATATCGGTTCCGGTTGCAGACAAACCCATAGCAAACCATATCGCTCGAGGTTACGGTACGTGTGCAGGTTAAAACTGCCGGCGATGGGGGCAGACTGATCCTCCCGCGCCGGAATCCTGACACATGTCCCGTCAGCCGTGAATTCCAACCCATGGTAGGGGCAGATAATCCTGTCTTCTTTCAGATGGCCCATGCTGAGCGGCGCGCCTCGATGCGGACAGATGTCCCTGGCTACGGTAACACCCCGACTGGTACGAAATATGACCAGTGGCAGATCCAGTAACGTGAAGTGGTGCGGATTTTCACTGATGTCATCGACAAGAGCCACCGGGTGCCACATCGCTGCAAGAACCAGCCAGTCACTCTTTTTGATATCGGAATTTTCCGGATAACCGGAAGCGTCGCTTACAAAATCTGTTGGTAAAAACATCGGTGATATATCCTGGCGATATAGACTTTTAAAGCCTTATTTCTTCGATCATTCTCGCGAAGGGTTTCAGGCCGGAGTAAAAAATGATAAAGGCAATCGGCACGAATATTCCTCCAAAGAGTGACAGGGAATAATGTATTAACAACGGATCCTTAAATACATAGTCTGTAAAGAACGCCACCATAAACGGGCCAAGGCCTGCTCCGATAAGTATCAGTACAAACAGGTATATCGCCAGTATCTGGCCGCGAAATTCATTGGGCGTGACCTGTGTGATGCAGGCCATACCGACGCCTACATGAATGCCCACGAAAAATAAGGTAGGCGCCAATAAACACAGGACGATAACAGCGTTGGGCGCCTGCGGCGCCAGCACAAAAAACAGCAAGCCAACAGCGCCATACACGGATACCCGCAAATAGGCATCGGAATGTTTTTTTCCGATCAACCAGTCCGCCCAGACACCGCCAAAAAAGGTGCCGATGCCGCCAAAAACCAACACCAGCAGGCCAAATACCATACCCACTTCGCCTGGCGTCCAGCCAAAATTACGGATAAACAAAGTGGGCGTCCAGGCCAGCAGGCCGTAACCCAGCATGGCAGTGGTGGAGTAGCCCAGGGTGATGGCCGTGTACACGCGTAAATGTGATGTAATATAACGGAAGGTTTCCCTCAGCGGCAACGCTTCCTGTTCGTTTCCTGGTTGCAACAATTTGTCATGCCGGACGGGTTCCCTGACGGTCAACAATACCAGCAGACCAACCAGCACGCCCGGTAATCCGACAACAATAAACGTGGTTTGCCATGGCTGTAGCACACCCACCACAGGTAATTCCAGTGCAGCGCTATTTGCCACCAGTTGCACTACCAGCCCACCCAGGATAAACGACATCCCGCCACCCACGTATGGCCCCATGGCCAACAGACTGATGGGTTTACTGCGTTTATCCCTGGGGAAGTAGTCGGAGATCATCGAATAACCGCAGGGCGATAGAGTCGCCTCGCCCACACCGACGCCGACGCGCGCCAGGAAGAACACCCAGAAGGTTTTTGCCAACCCGCAGCAAGCGGTCATCAGGCTCCACGCCGTGATGCCTACAGCAATTATAGTTCGACGATTTTTAGAGTCCGCCAGACGTCCTATGAGAATACCCATAACCGCATAAAACACAGCAAAAGCGAAACCGTGCAGTACACTGATCTGCGTGTCGGTCAAGCTTAAATCCGCCTTAATGGGTTCTATCAGTAAACTGATGATTTGTCTGTCTATAAAAGACACAATATTGGCAATCATCAATACCGTTGCGACGTACCAGGCGTAGACAGGATTGGGATAAGCATCTTTAAGACTGTTAGCCCGCATATCTCACCAATTCGCTTGTTATCATCGAATATATATTTGCTGTCAATAAGTTATGGTAATCTGTCTATGATGCTGCCATTACAGACTGCGCTTGATGCGTCCTCGCTGGTCTTTTTCCCGCCAGCGGGCACGTGCTTCCTC
>JAAXHV010000662.1 GCA_012270695.1 Gammaproteobacteria bacterium
CAGATACGGCGAGATCGAAATCCTCCCCTCCATCGGACATGTCAAAACCACCACGCGCGAATTGCTCGACGAACTCTATGCCCAGCCCCGCATCGCCCAGGCATTGGACGACCGCATTTCTCCAACCACTGCAGCCCTCAACAATGTGGCAAAACCCGAATCCCTGATTCAAATCCTCCAGCAGCAAGGCTACCTGCCACACCTCTCTGAGGACTGACTCCCTAGTACCCGTGGATATAATGCCCGCCTTCGGGAAACCAGATCAAATCAATCAAAAAAGAGCATCCCACAGCGAACACATACCCCACAATCAACCCATAACAACACGGCTTAACCCTTCGGTAAAGTGAAATGCCTCCAAAATTGAGAACCAGCAATTTGCTCAGCCACACCAGGAAAATATCCAGCACATAGAGCCGAACATAACCGCTCGACATCAGCATCACACCCAGCGGATGAAACGGCCACCAGGAAAACCGGCTCTGCATCACCTGAATAACACCCGCAACCACACCGCCCAGAACCCACACGCCAATTTTTCCCGGATCGGTCACAGTCGGATTCGTTTCTGCAACCGCCTTGGCAATACCCTCGTACATCCCCACTGGCGCGCCCACCAGAGACCATGTGCGGAAAGTGCTTCCTCCCGATTCATAGCAGATGGCAACCGTGTAAATAATGGCCGCCAGCATCCCCAGCATCAGGCTCCCAATTACTACCCACCCAACCCGCTTTGCTGGCCTCACCAGGCGTTCCACATGGGGCAATGCTGCTGGCAAACGCCAGCCGGCCAGCAAACGCCAATTCACCAGCCGAAGTCCCACCAGCGTAGATTCCTGCATCTGGCTGGCGCCCACTGTCATATCCAGAATCGACGTACCGAAACTCGGAAACAGATACGCAAACCCACTCGCCGCCAGAAACTTCATCACCACCAGAATACTCGCCCAGAAAAGCAACAGCCAGGCCAGCCCAATCCCCGCGCTATAACCCGCGCTATAAAGCCAGAAAACCATATAAATACCGCCGCCCAGAATCCCAAACACGGCTAATCTCGGAGACAAAATCGCGGTTTCCGCCTCCCCGCCTACATGTGGTCGTAACACCTGTCTGAAAACCTTTCGCAGATGACCGCGAGCAACCCAAATTGCCCAGATCGCCAGTCCCATGCTCACGCCGTGGGTAAACAAGCCTAAAATCGCAGTGGGTTTAGCCTCTTGCCCGGCCAAACCCACTGAAAATCCAACCCTGGACATCCCGTAAAGTCCCACCTGCCCGACCAGCCACAAAGACCAGATGCTAAACAGGATATTCAGATCGCACAAAAAGGTGAACCCCAGCACAGGGGGCAAAAGCCGATAAGAGAACGGCTGCAAATAACGCGACAATGCAGCACCCCGGGGACCTCTTGGACCATAATAAGGGTCAAAAATTGCCAGCCTGGGAAAACCCGGCGTCCAGTATTCGATCAGATTCCACAACAAAGGGAGAGCAGCCGCGGTAAACCCCACCCAGAACAGCCAGTTCCGCATAAATGGAGGCCATCCGCGCTTGCCGTCAAACCCTTCCGTCAAATCGAGGGGAACCTG
>JAAXHV010000663.1 GCA_012270695.1 Gammaproteobacteria bacterium
GCCACCCGCTACCGGGGTCACTGGTTTTATATTCAAGACACCGACCTGGAAACCAAATCCACGTTCATGCTGTTGCGCCAGTTGTTCGACCTGCAGGCCGGACAGACCAATCCCCGGGTGCCGGCGCTGACCCTGCCGGTAAGGTAAATAATTTGTGCATCGCAACGTTTGAATTAATCTGACAAGTTATTTATAATCCCGCAACTCTGCCCGTTGCCGTGGAGAAAAATCAACGACTGAACGGTCCGATCCCAGGGCAGAGACACAACTGAACACATCTCACACACAGGAGTTGTACCTGGTGGACAGATTTTTGAAATCTCCGAGAATCAATGCCGTTCCTGACAGGATCGCATTGATACAAATCGGTCTGGCTCTCTGTGCTGGCGTGCTGCTCTTGCCAGCGCTGGGCCGCGTCGCGGCCTTGTCTGCAGTCCTTGCGGGCGGCATCAGCGCGTTGTCGACCTGGTACACGGGTAGAAAGGTATTCAACAGCAGGGCAAAGAGCGCGCAGCAGTTCGTCAGGAACCTGTACCTGGCGCATTTTATGAAATTACTGCTGGTGATTGCTCTGTTCTGCATCGCGTTTGCCACCGTGCCGATCAATTTTCCGGTGTTCGTCACTACCTATGCTGCTACCCTGGCGGTGTACGCCAGGGCGCTGGCAGTGGGGATGAGGACACGACGGGGATAAACCGGTAGCACGAGAAAACGGAGAACGGAGCATTGGCAGCAGGCACCCCGGCAGGATATATCCAGCATCATTTGCAGAACCTGACTTTCGGACGGCACCCCGACGGCAGTTGGGGCTTTGCCCATTCACAACAGGAAGCAATGGACATGGGCTTCATGGCCATCCACGTGGATACCATGTTCTGGTCGGTTTCACTGGGAATATTGTTTTTATGGTTGTTCCGCCGGATTGCCGTCTCCATCTCCGTGGAAAATCCCGGACGCCTGCAATCCTGCATCGAGGTCATCGTGCAAATGGTGGACAACTCCGTGAAGGAGACGTTCCACGGTAAAAATCCACTTATTGCACCGCTGGCGCTGACGCTGTTCGTCTGGATTTTCCTGATGAACTTCATGGACCTGATTCCGGTTGACTTTATTCCTCACAGCACCTACCTGATGGGCATTCCCTACATGAAGGTGGTGCCGACCACGGACGTCAACGCGACATTCGGCATGGCCTTCGCGGTATTCTTCCTGATGATCTATTACGCCATCAAGGTGAAGGGGCTGGGCGGGTTTCTCGGAGAACTGGCCTTTCAACCGTTCGGCAAGGCGCTGGTTCCGGTCAACCTGGTGCTGGAACTTGTCTCGCTGTTTGCCAAACCGCTTTCCCTGTCGCTGCGTTTGTTCGGCAACCTGTTTGCAGGGGAACTCATATTCATTTTAATCGCTGCCCTGATACCTTTCTGGGCGCAATGGACCCTGTCCGTGCCCTGGGCGATTTTTCATGTGCTGGTTATCACGTTACAAGCCTATATTTTTATGATGCTGACTATTGTCTATCTCAGCATGTCGCACGAAACCCATTAACTTATTAAACACCTGACAGGAGACGTTCTATGGAATCAATTATCAGTTTTTCAGCCTTGGCAGCCGGCATCATGATCGGTCTGGGAGCTTTGGGAGCCGGCGTGGGTATCGGCATCCTGGGGAGTAAATTCCTGGAAGGCCTTGCCCGCCAACCTGAACTGGCTGGGGTGCTGACACCCCGGATGTTCCTGATGCTTGGCTTGACTGACGCAGTGCCGATTATCGCAATCGCATTTGCCGCGTTTCTCATGTTTGCCAATCCGTTCCTGGGCCAGTATGAAGGAACCGAAGGCAACGCGACAGAGGTCAGTGTGCAACACGAGGAGTAAGGTAGATGAGCATTAATCTGACCTTGCTCGGCCAGGCGATTTCATTATTCATATTCGTCTGGTTCTGTATGAAATATATATGGCCGCCGATCATCAATGCC
>JAAXHV010000664.1 GCA_012270695.1 Gammaproteobacteria bacterium
CACCCGCTGACCTGGAACGGCGGAGGCCTGCCCCACAATACCTGCGGCGGACAACTGTCCGCGGGGCAGGCCGGTGCTGCCGGCGGTTTCCTGGGCACCGTTGAGGCGATCCGCCAATTGACCACAACCGGGTTGCCCAACCAGGTTGCCGGGGCGAAGGTCGGTATGGCCAGCGGTTATGGCATGGTCAATTATGACCATTGCTTGTGCACCAGCGCCGTTATCCTGGGAAGAGGAGAACAATGAGCGACCGAGCAGGACCCCCGGC
Organism: Gammaproteobacteria bacterium; assembly: GCA_012270695.1. GTDB lineage: Bacteria > Pseudomonadota > Gammaproteobacteria > Eutrophobiales > Eutrophobiaceae > JAAXHV01. The sequence goes on from JAAXHV010000664.1 coordinate 269, forward strand.
TGAACGTTCCCGACTATGGCAGCAGGTCAACGAGGCCACTGCAGCAGGATCGTTCAGGTTGCAAGTCTGCGATCAGTGCAACCTGGTGCAGTATCCACCGCAGGAATTCTGCAGTCATTGCCTGACTGACGTATTGTCATGGGAAACTGTCAGCCCAATGGGTAAGGTGCTTTCCTGGACCAGCGCTTGGGCCAGTAACAACGGGTTCTTCAAGGAAAAATTACCCCTGCATATCGGACTGGTTAAACTCGATTGCGGGCCAGTCATGTTTGCCTACCTGACAGCGTCCTGTCTGCAGACAGGGAGCAGGGTGCAGGTTACGGGAAACCCGGACAAATCCGGCCAGTCCGTTTTCTTAGCAGCTCTGCCGGATACGAACCCGGCGGCTGAATTCAGTAGCATACTGACGGAAGATGCCAGCAGCTAGAACAAAGCTTTATTTATTGATATTTGCGGCCAGACGGATTATCCAGAGAAACGCCGGCGTTATCCGACCCGCTTTGCTGGAAGACGTCAGGCTCAAGGACCTCGACTACCTGACCCAACTGCATTTAGGCAGCGCGATTACGCTTGCGCAACAATTTATTCCGGCTATGCGTAGCGCGCAGTTCGGGCGCATCATCCTCATATCATCCCGCGGCGTACTGGGCCTGGTTACTAGGACGAATTATGCAGCAACCAAGGCCGGTCAAATCGGTATAGTGCGCACCAGGGCGCTGGAACTGGCAAAAGACGGGATCACCGTCAACTGTGTCGCTCCCGGTCCCATCGTGACGGACATGTTTCACGAACTGGTCCCGGAAGACAGCGAACAGAAGAGCAGGATCGCGGAGAGCATTCCGGTCAAACGCCTGGGAACCCCGGAAGACATAGGCCGCGTGGTCAAATTTTTATGCGAAGAAGACAGCGGATTCATTACCGGGCAGACCTGGTACATCTGCGGCGGCGCCAGCCTGGGCTCACTGGCACTTTGATTTTGAAAGACTTCCGCACTATAAGCCTGGAACGCTACACGGATCAAATAAACAGAGCTATCTGCGAGTGGTGATTCATTCTATGATAGTACATGCTGCAAAAATCGCTTATACTTGACCCCATAAGCAAGGAAAATCCCGGACGGAGATAACGCTATATGATGAGTTATATGCTCAGACAGTGCAGCAGGAGTTAGCAATGAGAAAGGCTGCGGATATTACACAATCTCATTTATTTCCAGAGAAGCACAAACACCAGCCAGAGCTTGTTGCTAACCAGATATATACCCGTGGCCAGATATCGATTTATTTTGACTACGCTGAGCACTGCTACGAAGACTGGCCGAGTCCGACCTGTATCATCTCTGATGGCCCGTACGGTGTGAGTGGTTTCCCTGGTGATAACCATACGGTAGAATCTCTGGCCGAATGGTACAGACCACACATTGAGGAATGGAGTAAGCATTCCACTCCAGAGACGACCTTATGGTTTTGGAATACCGAAATAGGCTGGGCGACCGTACATCCTATCCTGGTAGAACACGGTTGGGAATACCGTTGCTGTAATATATGGGATAAAGGCCTAGGACATATTGCCGGCAATGCCAATACACAAACGTTGAGGAAGTTCCCGGTAGTAACTGAGGTATGTGTACATTACGTCAAGGCAGCTAAGTTCCAAGTCAACGGTAAGTCGTTGACCATGCAGAAATGGCTTCGATATGAGTGGCAGCGTACAGGGTTGCCTTTACGACTGGCTAATAAGGCGTGTGGCGTGCTTAACGCCGCAACCCGTAAATATCTTACAGCTGACCATCTCTGGTACTATCCGCCTGTTGAGAACTTCATGAAGTTGGTCAGGTACGCAAATGAACATGGCTGCCCAAACGGTCGTCCATATTTCAGCATAGATGGAAAATATCCTGTTTCTGCTTACCAATGGGCTAAACTACGGGCAAAATTTAAATGTGATGTGGGTGTTACTAATGTCTGGCACGAACCGCAACTTAGTGGTTCTGAAAGAATCCAAGGTATGCGAAATGAAATGAAATATAAGTTTCGTAGTCTGCATGGTAGCCAGAAGCCTTTGAAATTTATCGACTTAATTATCCAAGCATCAACTAGTGAAGATGACATTGTCTGGGAGCCTTTTGGTGGATTATGCCCGGGTGCGGTAATATCTTATCGTTCAGCCCGTCAATACTATGCTGCAGAGATCGTTCCTGAATTCTATATTGCAGCAACAGACAGGTTGGCTGCTTCATGAGCATTAAGAATAGTCCTGCTACCCCAGCCCCACCCATAAGGCAATTGCCGAAAAAAGACTGGGAACACTTTCATCTATATAAAGACGTCAGGGAAGCCATTACGTGCCTGCCGATTTATTACCGCACGGAGACTCATATTTCCGGGATCATGGCTACAGATCTGCATACCTTGAATACGGTACTTGGAGCGACAATCGAAGAGCAGGTTGTACGCACCTTAAATCTGACAAGGAATACGTGGGACCCGGATGAGAAATATACTCTTTACAGTTTCGTTAGACAGGCACAAACTTTTCCTGATGTTCTTTTGCGAAAAATGTCAAGCAATGAGATCTTCCCAAATCCCGCGATAGAGAATTGA
>JAAXHV010000665.1 GCA_012270695.1 Gammaproteobacteria bacterium
CCCTGGGAAACGGCGTCAAACACCTGCAGGGCCGGAACCAGTTCGCCGCCGGCAAACACGTTGATATCCAATCTCCCGTTGCTCATGACTCGAACGTTATCGGCAAACATCTCCGGCGCTTCCTGGAAAACCGGAAAGTTTGCCGGCCAAGTGGTCACCATTTTCCAGCGATAGGTCTTGCCGGTGTCGATCACTGCATCACCGCCGTCAAGCTGAACATCGTCTCCACAACCGGAAAATAATACCGCGGCCAGGAGCAGGCAAAATAATCGAAATGTCACGGAGGATGCATCATTTTCTTGTTTCACTGTTATTTCTCCATATCGGCTCTTTCGCGGGTTATGGCATCAGGCAGGTTGCAGTTTTGCGTAGGCAAGGACCAGCCATTTGGCGCCGGATGACTCGAAATTGACCTGTATGCGGGTGTGGCTGCCCCGGCCTTCCAGGTTTAACACCGTGCCTTCACCGAAGCGGGCATGCACCACCCGTTGGCCGAGCCCGAAGGGCGCTTCGTCGCCGGGTGTTGCCTTGTTAAAAAAATCACGGGTCACTGTACCGCCCAGGCGAATATCGTCGATGAGTTCTGCCGGAATTTCGCCCAGAAAGCGCGACGGTCGCGGATAAAAATCCGACCCGTGCATACGCCGGTGCCGGGCGTAGCTCAGGGTCAGCTTGTTGCGCGCCCTGGTAACACCCACGTAGCAAAGCCGCCGCTCTTCTTCCAGTTGCGCAAGGTCATTGGAGTTGCGTTGGTGGGGAAACAGGCCCTCCTCCATACCGACCAGGTAAACCCGTTCGAATTCCAGTCCCTTGGCAGTATGCAGGGTCATCAGGTTGACCGCATCTGCATAGGCATCGGCCTGTGTCTCACCGGCATCCAGCGCGGCCTGGGACAAGAACGCAGCCATGGGTTCCATATCGCCGTGAACGTCCTTGTCCACTTCAAATTGGCCGGCGGCGCTGACCAGCTCTTCCAGGTTCTCAACACGGGCCAGCCCCCGCTCCCCCTTCTCCTTGCGGTAGTGCTCAACCAATCCGCTGGTATCGATGATGATATCCATGGCTTCATCCAGGCTCCTGCCCCGTATGGATTTCGCCATCTGCTTAATCAGGCCGAGAAACTGCCCGAGCGCTGTCAGGGCGCGAGCTGGCATGAGCTTGTCCGTTACCAGTGCGCAGGCAGCCTGCCATAACGGTATGTTTTCCCGCCTCGCCAGCGCGCGGATTTCCTCCATGCTGCGCTGTCCGATACCCCGGGTCGGCGTATTGACGATACGCTCGAAAGACGCGTCATCATCACGGTTGACGGCAAGGCGCAGGTAAGCCAGGGCATCCTTGATCTCCATACGCTCGTAAAACCGCATCCCGCCGAATACGCGATAAGGCACTTGTGCCTGCATCAACGCCTCCTCCAGCACCCGCGAGGTGGCGCTGACCCGGTAGAGGATGGCGTTGTCCTGGTAGTTGACATTATTCAGTCGGGCAGCGCTGATCCTTTCCACCACAAACCGGGCCTCATCGTGTTCGCTATAGGCCGCGTAGAGTTCCAATTTTTCGCCCGCCTTGCCTTCGGCCCAAAGGTTTTTCCCCAGGCGGGTCGTATTGTTTGCAATCAGGGCATTGGCGGCATTCAATATATTGGTGGTTGAACGATAATTCTGTTCCAGCCGATGCAGGGACGTTTCCGGGAGATCCTGCTGGAAACGCTGCATATTTTCCATCCGGGCGCCGCGGAAACTGTAAATGGATTGGTCGTCATCACCGACGGCAAAAACGTGGTTGTCCCTGCCTGCCCTGCCTGCCAGCAGGCGCAGCCAGGCATATTGCAATGCATTGGTATCCTGGAACTCATCCACCAGGACATGGCGAAAGCGCTGTTGATAATGCCGCAGCAGGTTCTCCTGATCACGAAACAGTTCATGGGCTCTTAATAGCAGTTCGGCAAAATCAACCAGGCCGGTGCGGTCGCAGTTCTGCTGATAACTGCGGTAAATCCCGACCATTCGTTCCAGGATGGGTTCGCCGTGAAAATCGATGTGCTGCGGCCGTAAACCGTCATCCTTTTTCGCATTGATAAACCATTGCGCCTCCTTGGGGGAGTACTGGTTTTCATCCAGGTTCATGCCCCGGATGACCCGGCGCAGGGTACGCAACTGATCTTCACTGTCGAGGATCTGAAAACTGTTCGGCAGTCCTGCTTCCTGCCAGTGCAGGCGTAAAATCCGGTGGGCAAGCCCGTGGAAAGTTCCCACCCACATGCCGCCGATCGGGCGCTTCAGCAGGGTCTCTATACGTGCGCGCATCTCTGCCGCGGCCTTGTTGGTGAATGTAACTGCCAGTATGCCGAAGGGCGCGGCTTGCTCCGTCTGCAGATACCAGGC
>JAAXHV010000666.1 GCA_012270695.1 Gammaproteobacteria bacterium
GCGCCCAGACCGATCACCAGATCGCCGTCGATGTATGGCTCAGGCCGCATATCGGCCCGGTGCTCCGGGCCGGCATGGGGTGTGTCCTTTTCCTGATCCCCTTCCAGCAAGGTGTCGATGGGCGCATACAGCATCAGCGTAGGTCCCTCTCCTGATCCCTTTACCCGACCATAACAGTTACCTGAAATATCCGTGATCGGTTGATAGTGCGCGCTGATGCCTACACTGTTCAGGTAATCGGCCATGAATTCACAAGCCTCCCGTTCGGCGCCGGTGGGACTGTGTTTGGCGGTCAAATCAAAGATCAGTTGCTTCAGGCGCGCCAGGTCGATGTTACTGCAAGCCGCATCATACCACTCCTTCTGCGCCTGGTTCAGGGGGACGTCTTTGGTCGTCAAGGTTGTCATCTCCACACTCCGTAACAATCATTTAAGGAACCTGATTAAGTCAGAGCTTGCTACGGCAGTTCAATAACATAATCAGTCAGGGTTTGCAGGTATGCAGTGTAAGCAAACAATCGTTCATCTTCCTGTTTGTTACAGACCAGTTGTATGCCGATTGGCAACCCGCGCGCACCTCTGATAAATGGCAGATTCATACAGGGAGTCTGCAAAAAAGTCCAGATGCGGTTAAACATGGGGTCGCCCGTATTGTGCAGCCCCTCAGGGGCTTCACCCGGCGCGCTGGGGGTTATGATCAGTTCGGCCCTGGAAAACACTTCGGAAAGAAAGCGTTCTCCCCGGGCCAGGGCGTCCTGTACTCTGGCGTCAAGCGTCTCATCCACCCTTCGCCCTTCTGCAACCAGGTCCCGGGTTTGCGGTCTGACTTTATCCGGGTGGCTATCCGTCACCCGTCCCAGTGACAGGCTGGCGCCCCGGGCCAGATACGCCTGTTGAACCTCCATCAGGTCATACAGCAGACTCTCATCCGCTTCAATGACGTCAATGCCTGCTTGTTTTAATCGACCGGCGAAGTCGAGCACGTTTGTTTGCATCTCTGGATCGGCATCATCCCAGGCCGGAGTACGGACAACGGCAACCCTGGCCGG
>JAAXHV010000667.1 GCA_012270695.1 Gammaproteobacteria bacterium
CGGTTAGCGGCGGCCTACATCCGTCCGATATGTTTTTACGGGTCCGAGGGAATGGGGATCCGGGCCGACCACCTGAGCGTACACGTGGCAATCGCTGCCTGGGAATGGGGGGCGTACCTGGGAGATGATGGCCTGGAAAAAGGGATTCGCATAAAAACCTCTTCCTATACCCGTCATCACGTGAACATATCCATGTGCAAGGCCAAAGCCAACGGGCACTACATCAATTCCATCCTGGCGCTGCAGGAGGCGATCGATTGCGGTTATGATGAAGCCTTGTTGCTTGACAATGAGGGCTATGTTGCCGAGGGCAGTGGCGAGAATATCTTTATCGTACGCGATGGCGTGATATATACGCCGGACCTGACCTCGGCCCTGGAGGGAGTCACCCGGGATACCATTATGGTTTTTGCCCGCGAGCTTGGCATTGAAGTAAAGGAAAAACGCTTGACCCGGGACGAGGTATACGTGGCTGACGAGGCCTTTTTTACCGGCACCGCGGCAGAGGTCACCCCGGTTGTGGAACTGGACAGGCGCACGATCGGTTCGGGCAAGCGCGGGCCGGTAACCAGAAAGCTGCAAACCCTGTTTTTTGAGCACGTGTCCGGCCGGAACAACCGGCGCCCGGAATGGCTGACCTGCGTAACGGCGCCTCTTGAGATGAAAAAAACAGCATGATCAGTGGCGGGGAAAACACGCCGAACGACAGGCAGCATTGCGCGATCACACACAAGGACCTGCCGTTGCACTGCCCGCTGCCTGACATGAGTTTATGGAATTCCCACCCGCGGGTGTACTTGCCGATAGAGGAAACCGGCGAGGTGAAATGCCCTTATTGCGGGACGGAATTCACCCTGGAATCCACTTCCTGATCTGGTTTGCGTCACGCCTCCTGCCAAGACAAAACCGACCCCGTCATAATATGGCAGCTCTCCGACGGAAAGCGGGGACACATGAGCCAGTCCACCGGACTCATCAATGCCTTGCGCCGGCATATATCCGCTGAGGTACACATTGTCGAAACCCCGCCGTTGCGCCTATCCCTGCGTTCGTGTCTGACCGGACAGGCAGAGTGGGCGCGCCATCTGCCGACGCCGCAAGTGGTTGTCGGCGCCGGCCATGCTACCCATATACCCATGTTGGCCATCAGCCGGGCTTACCGGGCAAAAACCGTCGTGCTTATGCGGCCCAGTTTGCCGCTGGGGTGGTTTGATTATTGCCTTGTCCCGGAACATGATAACCCTCCCGCACGTGATAACGTTGTCACCACGCAAGGGGCGATCAACCCCATGCAACCGGGGCGCGCCCGTGAC
>JAAXHV010000668.1 GCA_012270695.1 Gammaproteobacteria bacterium
GGGTGTCGGCTGGTATTTCAAGAATAAAGCGGCTGCAGGGGTGAAGGCCTTTTACATCGCTAAAAGGGAAATCCCCGGCTGGGTTGTCTCACTTGCATTTTTCTCTACCTTTGCCAGCACCAATACCTATATAGGGCAGGCAGGCAAGGCCTTTCAGTATGGTTTATCCTGGGCCTGGGTCGGACTGATCTGGGCAGTCTTCTGTGTCATTTCCTGGCTGGTGCTGGGCCCCCGGATGCGCAACCAGACCGCGCTGCTCGGTTCGCATACTATTCCCGATTATTTTCACCTGCGCTATAAATCTTCGTTGTCAAAGTCGATCCGGGTTTTGTCCGCCGTGGTCATTCTGTTTGCCACGCTCTGGTACATGGTAGGTATTACCAAGGGGTTGGGTCATGTATTAACGGCAGTACTCGACGTGCCTTATGCATGGGGCACGGCGCTTATGATCATAATCACCGGTTCCTACACTATATGGGGTGGCATGTACGGCGTATTATGGACCGATGCCGTCCAGGGGATCATGATGTTCGCTGTGGCCGTCATCCTCGTCATGTTGCCTTTCATCTATGTCGGCGGTGCGGCTGAACTCATGAGCCGGATTGCCGAGACTACACATCCGGATCGTTTCGGACAACCCATAGGCAACGGACTGGTTGTGTTTGGACAGTTGGTCTCGTTCTTTTATATTCTGGGTATCGGTCTCGCTGTCGGTATGAAACAAATTGCAGAACCGCGTTGTCTGATTCGGTTTTATTCCATCGACAATGCCCGCAGCATGAAATTTGCAATGATCTGGACGCCTGTTTTCCTTGGCATCTCCCTGATCTGTGTGATGGGGCTGGGCGCGCTAGTACACGGCATGGCCACGGAACAGGAAGCCGCTTACCTGGTGCAGCATACAGACGAAGTGGTGGGTTTTATGCTGGCAAAGTTTGATGATCCCTGGATAAGCGGCATCTGCGTGGCAGGGCTGTTCGCTGCCGGCATGTCATCGCTGGCATCAGTAATGATTATCGTCGGCACGGCATTTGT
>JAAXHV010000669.1:0-1491 GCA_012270695.1 Gammaproteobacteria bacterium
TGGCAATCAACTGTTCCAACAGGTAATGGGCACGCTCTATGCCTTCCTGAGCCATCACTGAATCCAAAGCTTCAAGCCATTCCTGGGTTTCCTGCTGGTCAATATCGATTATTTTTTCAACCATAAGTTCAGACTTCCCAACTGGTGATATGTCGCACGGGATTATAACCGTAACGATAGTGAAAGACCTGGTTCGGAACAGAAAAAAAACCGCCACCAGAGGGGGAGATCCGGTGGCGGTAAAGTTTGGGAGTAAGGACACTCCCGGGGGATAGATGAGGAGTAAACCTGTTTCAGCACCGATTACATGTTTTCCTGTCGATTAGCAATCAAGCCTGTATTTGTCAATCCGTGCTGGTTTCAATTCAATACGCCAAACCGATATGGGTGCGTGAGGCCAGTCCCCTGGTTGGCAACCGGAAATCCAAAGTGCTTCCCCCGCGCGTATTCACCCTTATCGCCTTTAACGGGTTCAATCAGCCAGTTGCCCTCATACAGGCGCTGCACGTTGTTTTTCAATTCCTGAAAAACCTGTGTGTGCATGGCGTTATCCAGGTAGACGTCAAGTTCATCAGCATGATTCTCGACGCTGGCCAGGAGCAGCAGGCCTGCAATGAAAGCGGCAGCAAAAGTTTTACCGGTTAATATTTTCATCATCTTTCTCCTTAAATATGTAAGTTGTCTAACTAAATATGGGCGAAAAAATTTTTTCAAGGGTGTTGAGTAAACATCACCCATAAACAACAGGCATTGCCATAAAATAAGTCACTGCTTTTACAGAATGTTATCTTTTTCATACCTTACTTAGTTAAAAAACTAACTAAAATTCTATTAAAAAAATTTTCCCGACTATGCGGCAGCCCGTTCCTCATCCTGGCAAACCGGGCCAAGCTCGGCTATCCAGTCAGCTACCGCCTTAAGTTGCTGTTTCAGTTGCTTGGGGTCGTTCAAAACATTACCCAGTAAAATTATGCCCTGTATGCGGGCGACGAATTCAAACCCCAGCTCCACCGGCTGGTTCATGCCCATAAGGCGGAACTGCTCTGTTGACCACTCCATCAAAAATTTCATGCAACTATCCGCAGAATTCGTGAGTTCCGAAAATTCCTCATCCAGTTCCTGGCACAGGCCGCCCAATGGGCATCCTGATTCCGCCAATTCCCTGCTATGACTGCTCATTGCCTTAATCAGGTTCATCAAGGCCTCCTTTGGTTCCCTCCTCCTGCAACAATTCTTCAACATGGATGACAACTCTTGCTTGCGTTCTGCAATCACCGCCTTGCAGATATCCTCCTTGGTCTTGAAATAGTAGTACACATTACCCAAGGGTACTTTGGCCTCTTCGGCTATGTGAGCCAAAGTAGTACGATAAAAGCCTTGTCTGTGTATCAGGCTATCGGCAGCACTAATCAAGCGTTCACGTTTATCACTTATCCTGGGCATAGACAAGCCTTAGTCAGCTACTTGACTAAGTATTATAATGACTAAATA
>JAAXHV010000669.1:1587-2608 GCA_012270695.1 Gammaproteobacteria bacterium
CTGTGTGTCGCCGGAGGCTGTGTCCCCGAGTCTGTTGATACATTCGTGTTTGATGTTATGTTATCGGTGGTTTATAATCACTTTATGCCGACTACAAGAATACTGATAGCGGTAATACTTGGATTTTTCAGCCTGTCTGTCGTGGCCGGACCTGAGCTGGGTCAACCCGCGCCCGGATTTTCAATGCCTGATCAATATATGAAAACCCACAGCCTGGAGCAGTATCTGGGCAAGTGGGTGGTGGTGTATTTTTATCCCAGGGACGATACCCCAGGTTGTACCACCGAAGCCTGCAATTTCCGCGACGACATCTTCAAACTGCGGGCCATGAACGCGGAAGTCTTGGGCGTCAGTCTCGACAGTACGGAAAGCCATGCCCGCTTTGCGGAAAAATACGGCCTGCCGTTTCCGTTATTATCCGATGCCGCAGGTGAAACAGCAGAGCAATATGGCTGCCTGACGGATTGGAAAGGCACGAAGATAGCTGCACGGCATACTTTTATCATCGACCCCGGTGGCAACATCGCAAAGATCTACCGTAAGGTGGACCCTGAAACCCACAGCGCCCAGGTTATCGCGGACCTGACATCCCTGCAGGCCGATTAACAGTCATTTGAACGCTGCTGCCTCGCGTTTCAGGTGTTAACCGGCGCGCCAACAATGTCTATACCGGAGACAGACAAATCAGACCTGGGATTCACCTACAGTCCCTGCGTGTTCAGTACTACCACAACCCCGGATAAACGGCGCGCCTGTTTCCGGGTGCGAAAAGTGCTGGAGGGTATCGTCTATGATACCGTGGCACTGGAAGATAATCCTTTCACCTTTCCGGAAGTGAAAACCCTGTTGGAAGGCATAACGGTTGGAGGGCACCGGCTCAGCGACGCTAACCAGGTACTGAACCAGGCCGCCAGTTGGCGGGAATTACTGCGTCAGGTGGAAACGGACATCTTTGAATTCAATCTCACTAATTTCAAGGCGCTGCACGCCCTGGTGGCCAGGGAAGAGGCACTGGCCTGGG
>JAAXHV010000670.1 GCA_012270695.1 Gammaproteobacteria bacterium
TGGGATTTTACCGGGCCCTGCCGCCTGGATTTTGGTGAATTGACTGCGGCTGAAGGTTGCGGCAACGGGTTGAAAAAGGAATTATGCGCCGCTGCGCGAGTGGAGGTTCGTTACCGTAGCGGGGGAGAGAAAATCCGGCTCCCCGGCAGGACCTGCCGGCACAAGTTAAAAAAACTGTTTCAGGCAGCGGGGACGCCGCCCTGGCTGCGGGAACGCGCCCCCCTTATCTACGTCGGCGACAAGCTTGCCATGGTCGCCGGTTTCTGGACCGATGCGGAGTTTGCAGCCGCCGCTGACGAGCCGTCCTGGATCGTTACCTGGACCAGGCAAAAAGCCTGTTGATCGCGCCACCAGGAAGATCGTCGCGAACAGCGGAAGCGGGGCAATGAAAAAGGGTGCGCTGTCTAGCCCGCGTGTGCATGAATTCAAATCAGAGCAGGAATGCAAGATCGTATCGGCAGCAGATTGCATTAGCTTCAAATTCAAAACCAAGATCGCGGTAATCATTTGGTGAGTTTTCTGCTAACAGGATACGGTCTCTTACATATTTCGGCCGGCTTAAAAAAATCAGGTCAATCGGGGCAATCTCTTCATGGGAAGCATTATCGAAATATGCCTCAGTTGTCTGGATTCCATGCTCAACATGTTTCATTTTCATGTGAATATGAGCGGCTCGCGGGAGACCTTCTTCCGGAAAACCAGGCAGGCCTTTTAATAAATACCAGGGGGGGCGAATGGTTTTAAAGAAATAAAAACCTTCCTCATTCGTTTTAACCTTACCGAAGTAGCCAAAATTCGGATCAAGTGCATCCTGCGACCAGGCCTTGGGATGGCGATAGTTGCCATTGAAATCCGTTTGCCAGATCTCGACTACGGCATTCTTCAACGGGCGTCCCTGCCTGCTCAGAATCTGACCGAATAAATATAATAATTTACCCTGTGCAATGCCTCCTGTTGAACTGGTTCTCGTTAAATCATCATTCCAGGGAAATTCAACGGGTGGATACAGTGGGCCATCCTCTGTCATGGCGATGAACGGAATTTCATCCTTGCTGTAAATTATATCGGATGACGTGTCAAATCCAGGATTATCGGCTCTTGCTGTTAACGATAAACCAGAAAGACCGTACACCGTTGTTCCAGCAATTGTTTTAATAAATTTTCGTCTCGTTATATGTTTATTTGCCATCCCGTTTCACCGCTTTCACAGCACAGACCAGGCCTGTCCCGTACAACGATACGGCACAAAACCACTATGAAAGAACATATCACAAAATCCTGTTGCTGTCCCTGTACACGTATGGGTACTGAAAAAATCAGCATTATCCAAAAAATAACTTGACAGGCATTTCTTATATTGTAAACTAAATGATAATTATTCGTATTAGCGTTATTAATATATTGTGATGAGGTAAAATAATGAGCCAGCATATTACGTGTCAAACAGTGACAGTAGGACAGTCCGAATATTGTTCCATTACCCAATGCCCCGACTGCCGGATGTATCACCTGCACATAGGTCCGCTGAGTCTGCGTTTGCGGGAAGAGGTGTTTGAAAATATCTGTGGGGCGTTAAGCTCTATATACAAGGAACACTATGGGCACAAGGAGCATTCAAACATGAGTATGCATAGCCATTGAGTACCAATGTCAAATGCTGGTGACAAAGAAAAACCGCCTGCGCAGAAACAGGTGGATAGCCGGCAACTGCTGGGCCGGAATAAAGAGTTGTTTATCCTGCATAACAATGAACGTTACATTCTGCGTATCACCGCGAACAACAAGTTGATTTTGACCAAGTAACCAGAAAATACCAAGGGTCAAGCCCGCCACCCATATCGTCATCCCGACCGGATGTTGCGGTACCAGGCAGCAAGCCAGGCTCACAACAGAGGAGAGGTGACGTTGTGAAATCTGTCAAAACCTGTGTCAGGGCAGACTGTAAAGTCTGGCCAAGGGGGGAAACCAAGGTTCTACATCCACGGTTTTTGCTCTTACTGCAAATCAGCACCACCCTGGCCGTACTGTTGGCGGGTGTATCCGTACATGCTCAAACCAGCGGGCTGGACGAGGATACGATTGAAAAAATTGTCGTGGTCGGCAGCCAGGAATCGTACCTGAACGAGACCGTCTCATCGGCGACGAAGACCGACGCCAGCGCTTTCGATATCCCGCTTACTGTCAACATCATCAACGATTCTTTTCTAAAGGACCTGCGCGCCGAGACCCTGTCCGATGCCTATGGATACACGACGGGGCTCAGCGAAAGCGGTATCAACGCCAACAGCTTCACCCTGCGGGGGCTACCGGCGAACCTGCAAAGTGTACAGGTCGACGGACTTCCCGGTCTCGCATCCCGCTTCGGTTCACCGACTACGGCTAACATCGAGCGAGTGGAGATCCTCAAGGGGCCGGCCTCCGTGCTTTATGGTCAACTGGAACCGGGTGGTCTCATAAACATTATCAGCAAACGTCCCTCGCAAACTGCGTCAGTGTCGCTGGACGTTTCTCTTCAAAGCTATGCAACAGGTGTAAGCGGCTTCATTGATGATAACGGCGTTACGGCGACTCTGGACGCGACCGGTGCCCTGACCGCGGACGAACGCTTGCTGTATCGTTTCGTTGCCAGTGGTGAGGCGATCGACTCCTTTCGGGATGATGTGCAGTTTCGCAATTATTACTTTTACCCTTCCATCACCTATCTGGCCACGGACACGGCGAGCCTAACCCTGGGGCTGGAGTACCTGAACGAGGAAGGACGGGCCGACCATGGACTGGTGGCTATCAACAACGACATCGACCTGACGGCCCCTGTTAACGTCCGCTACCAGGAACCGCAAGATGAAGACAATGATGAAGGTATTGTCCTCTTCGCAACCCTGGACTGGTCGATTCGTCCGTCCCTCAGATTGACCGCTAACTGGCGCGGTGTGTGGCACGAAGACAATCGCATCCTGTTCGAGAACAACCGCGTCAACGACGCGCCGGACCCGGCGAATGCCACACTGCGCCGTCGCGACCGGAACCAACTGAATAAGCGCCGTTATCATTTTCTGGATCTCAACTTGCGTAACGAATTCGACACCGGAGCGCTCCGGCACGAGGTTCTGCTCGGTTTTAACGGAGGCTTCGAACGCCGCGACTTCGAACGCATACGCTTCGGCGTCAATGTCGCACCTCACATCAGCGTCCTCAACCCCGTATGGGGCGAGGGTGTGCCCAGCTCCATTCGCAGCGGTACCGACCGCATCACTGACCTGTGGAACTACGGCGCCTATTTCCTGGACGTGGTGCACCTCGGCGAACACTGGGTTCTGACAGCAGGCGGGCGCTATGAAGAGCAGGACGTAGACTTCACCGAGCAGCGCAGCGGGAGGAAAGCAGACCAGCGCACTGATGCCTTTGTCCCCATGATCGGCCTGGTGTTCAAACCTTCGGACTCCTGGTCGGTCTACGCAAGCTACGGAGAGAGCTTTGATCCGAACAGCGTCGAACGAACAGACGTTGACAACGACCCGTTCGAGCCCGAGGAGGGCGAGCAGTACGAGATCGGCGCCAAGGCCAGCTTCTTTGACGACAGGGCGACCTGGACTTTCGCTTATTTCGATATCGAAAAGACCAATATAGTCGAACGTAACCCTGACGGCGACTATGAACTTCTCGGCGCTCTGGAAAGCCGGGGGATAGAGACGGAGCTTCTAGCGTTGCCGATCCACAACTGGCAGGCCAAGCTTGGCTATGCGTATGTTGACGCAGTAGTCGCACACAGCCCTTCCGAGACGACGCGAGGTAATCCCATGGCCTTCGCGCCGGAGCACGACCTGTATCTGTGGACGCGTTACAACTTCGACCGGCTGGTCCTGGGCGGACAGCTCGGCGTGTCGCTGGGAATTAACTACGAAAGCGAGCGTTTTACCCATGCCAGCCTCGGTGACCGGGT
>JAAXHV010000671.1 GCA_012270695.1 Gammaproteobacteria bacterium
TGACCCCATTCACTTGCGGATCCTGGCCAGGATGCCATCCAATTGCGCCAGGGAACTGTAAGCGATCCGGAGCGTGCCTTTACCCTGCTTTTTCTGTTGTATGGTAACAGCCGTGCCCAGTCGTTCGGACAACTGGGTCTCCAGCAGTTTGACGTCGGGGTCATCCCGGTTTTGCCTGGGTTCCAGGACGGTCTTCGCTTTCTGCAGGCGCCGCACCAGCGCCTCGGCGCCGCGTACCGATAAACCTGACTTGATGATCTGCTGTGCCGCCCATCTCTGTTGCTGCTCGGTCAGGGTCAGCAAAGCCCGAGCATGCCCCATCTCCAGTTGCCGGCCTTCCAGCAGGCGCTTCACCTCATCACTTAACTCCAGCAGGCGCAATATATTGGTCACCGCCGAGCGCGAGCGGCCCACCGATTCGGCAATGGCGTCATGGGTCATATCGAATTCCTCTGACAAGCGTGACAAGCCGCGGGCCTGTTCCAGCGGATTGAGGTCTTCTCTCTGGATATTCTCTATGAGGGCAATACACATTGATGTTCGATCGTCCAGTTTTCTCACCACAGCGGGAATCTCATGCAAACCCGCCAGTTGTGATGCGCGCCAGCGCCGTTCGCCGGCGATGATCTCAAACCTGCCGGAATCAGCCAGAGGCCTGACCAGGACAGGCTGGAGCACGCCCTGCGCCTTGATGGAATCCGCCAGTTCCTGCAGGGCTTCCTTGTCAAAATCCATGCGCGGCTGGTTGGCGCCCCGTTGCAACAGCTCGATCGGCAAGCTGCGCAATTCCTCTGCCTGAGCCTCCACTACACTATCGGTCGCAGACACAGAGCCTAACAAGGCATCCAGTCCCCTGCCCAGTCCTCGTTTTCTTGCGTTCATCAGTCTGTACTCATGCTGCCTGTTTCTCTCGGCTTATCATTTCACTGGCCAGGCTGAGATAAGCGATCGCGCCGCGGGAAGTCTTATCATATTTTATAACAGGCAGACCATGACTGGGCGCCTCCGCCAGACGCACGTTGCGCGGGATGATCGTCCTGTATACCTTGTCGCCAAAGTGTTTCAGCAATTGTTCCGACACCTGGCAGG
>JAAXHV010000672.1 GCA_012270695.1 Gammaproteobacteria bacterium
CTGACATTCGGCGCCACGTTTAACTATAGCGATGCCGAACTGACCGCAGACGCGCCCATACCGGCAAACGGGATGGATGGCGATAAAATCCCACATGTGCCTGAAGTTACATTCAGCCTGAATGGCCGTTATGAGTTGCCCTTGGGGTGGAACGGCTGGACCGGGTTTATCAGCGGCGATTTTTCCTGGGTGGATGACCAGACCAATCAGTTGAGGCCGACCTTCATCACTTATCGGGAGATGGACGATTATTCGATTCTTAACCTGAGAGCAGGGGTCGACGGCAATGGCTGGTCTGCGGTGGTAAGCCTGGACAACGTGCTGGACGAGGATGAGACCCTGGCTTACATCTTTAACGGCGGCAACCAACCATCCCGCCTAGGCTTACCCGGCTGGGTTCCTCCCGGGATGGTCCGCCCCTGGCCGCGCATGGTTTCGGTCACAGTTCGCAAATCGTTTGATTTTTAGGAATATTGCACTCACCACGAAAATGTCCCGAATGTTTTCTGGTTATTTATGATATGTGTTGTTGAGTGTTGTTGACAATATACCAGGATGCGCCATCCTCAATTGGAACGTGGAATTCAGTTGTTTTTTTATCGATGGCTTAGGGAGTATGGATGATGACCAGTGTGTTAATGGAGTTATACGATGCGCTCGTGAGCGCGGGCGCTTGTGAAACAAAGGCAAGGGCAGCCGCGGCCGCGGTGCCTCATGGAAAAGAATTGTGCACCAAACAGGACCTTGCTGAAGGTCTTGCCGAGGTGCGTGCCGAACTGCATGCCGAACTGAAAGTTTTGAAGTTTGCAGTTTTCAGTATGTATCCTTTTATTCTTGCCCTGGTGATAAAACTCTTTTTTCTGACCTGAGTATCCTATGGAATTTCTGACTTAATCAGAGGTTCTCTACGATTATTTGTGTCTAGAATCATTCTCAGAGTCTGCTTGAATAGTTCGCTTTCTCCGTTTGCCAGGGACAGCGCGGTATCGGCATGGTCCTCTCCGTCCAGGAGGAGGTAATGAGCGTCAACGCCAGCCGCTTTTAATGCCACGGTAAAAGCCATGGACGACTCCTGGTACCCCTCTTCGGATCCGACTGCAACCAGGGCGACCGGCACCGGGTCTTTAATGTGCAGGATAGGGCTGGCTTGTTCCCGCAGTTCCGGGGTCGGAGCATAGGTATATACCTCACCGGGTCGGCCCCTGGCGCGTACATCGTAGGGTCCGCTCACGGGAATGATGCCTTTTAATATCTCTTTCGGCATACCCATCGCTGCCAGCCAGGCGCGGTCAACGCCTATGCTTGCAGACAGGATGGCGCCGGCCGAATGCCCGCCCACGTAAATGGCTTCGGGGTTGCC
>JAAXHV010000673.1 GCA_012270695.1 Gammaproteobacteria bacterium
AATAACAAACCGGTTGGGTTATTTGCTTATTGCGGGTGCCTGAATTTATCAGTAGCTGATAATTTCGTTCAGGCCCTCAACAATATGAGCCAAATCTTCAGGTGAAACACGCGCCAGACGCTGTCCTATTCTCTCAACGGCAAGCGTACGGATTTGGCTGATTTTCACCCATGACTCTCGTGGCAATCCGTCTGCGTCGAGTTTGAGCGTCAAGGGAAAGCCGGCGCGCTGTGGTTGACTGGTCAGCGCCATGGCAATAACAGTGTTTGAGCGCTCGTTGAAGATATCGTGGCTGAGGATTAACACCGGCCGTTTCCCTGCCTGTTCATGCCCCCGTACCGGGTTCAAATCCGCCCACCGGATATCGCCTCTTAATATACGGGCCATGTTAACGCGTCCTCTGCAAACCCTTCTTCTGCCAAAGTTTCCTCGTAGTCTGGGTCAAGCTTCAGGCACTCGCGGGCCAGTCGTCCCTGTTTCAAACGCGCCAGTTTTTCCTGCACTGCCGCCTGTATGGCCTGGCTGCGATTAGGAAATATGGTCTCTGCTACCAGCCTGTCGAGTTGCTGAAGCATCTTCTCATCAAGTGAAATCGCAATTTTGGCTTGTGCCACGAGACTCTCCAAAGCTATAAAATACAAGTATTACTATATTTCATACCAAATAAATCGTCAAGGATTATGCCTCAGGCACTCGCGTCACAAGGAAACTGTATTCTGTGGTCAACCCTGGTCGTTAAGCATCAGCGATCGTGAAAAAAACAAATGGCAAATGCGGGATCGAGATAGAGTACGTTACTGGAAAACATGCTGAGACGATCTGATAAACTTGGCTATGCGTTCAACCAAGCTGAAAATCTACCGTCTAAAATGCAAATAAAAACCGGTTTCCTGTTGTTGGTACTGCTTATGTTGTACGCCTGCGATCAGGGTCCCCGGGATGCCGGAGTCGTGGCGCAGGGTGAAGCAGTGGATGAGACAGGCGGCGCCGTGCCGGCTGCGGACACACTGCTCATGAACGGCCGGGTCTACACGCTCAATCCCGTTCAACCCTGGGCTGAGGCCATAGCCATCGAGGACAGCAGGATCCTGTATGTAGGCAGCGATGCTGGAGCATTGGCGCACCAGGGAGATAAAACGGAAATCATCGATATGGAAGGGAAAATGGCCATGCCGGGACTGAACGACCTGCACGTGCACCCGGTTTACGGTTTTACCGTGCAGTTGTTTGAGTGCGTATTTCCCGGCTCGGCAACCCCGGAGGTGGTCAGGCAGACCGTGACTCGATGTGTTGCGGATTATCCTGATGCTGAATGGATTATCGGCGGCCAGTGGGAAACGGACTTCTTCATCAAGCACGATATCCCCTCGCCGCGCAAATGGCTGGATGAGATATCCGCAGACAAGGCAGTCATATTGAGGGATACCTCGTTCCATAACCGCTGGGTTAACAGCAAGGCCCTGGATCTGGCGGGCCTGACCCGGGACAGCCCGGAAATTCCCGGCGGAGAAATTGTCAGGGACAAGGAAACCGGCGAACCGAACGGCCTGTTATATGAAACCGCATCGGGCCCCGTGCTCAGCATCATCCCGGATTGGACGGAAGAGCAATACCTTGCGGCAGCCAGGGAAGGGATGCGGGCAGCCAACCGTTTCGGACTGACCGGCATAAAGGAAGCGTGGGCAACCCCGCAGGGGTTAAAAGCATACAAGACCCTGGACGAAAACGGAGAGGTCAGTGTACACCTGGTGACTTCCATGTCCGTACTGCCGATGCTTGATGAGGAGAAAAACCT
>JAAXHV010000674.1 GCA_012270695.1 Gammaproteobacteria bacterium
ATGAGTGTCGTCCTCACCAGTTTGGGAGGATGATACTTATCATGGTAGGCAAGCAGACTCTTTTTCTTCGTCGAAATACCCGCTTTTACCTCCAGGGGATAAAGTTCATGCCGGTACGGCACGATGAAATCGACTTCGGCCCTGCTTTGGCTGGCCCAGTAATAAAGCTGTTTCCGGTGCTGGCCAACCAGGGTGACGGCAGCCAGGTTTTCTATAAATGCCCCTTTGAATTCGGTAAACAGCCGGTCGCCTTCAACCAGTATTCGGGCTGGTAAATCGGCCATTGCCGCGAGCAATCCGGAGTCCAACAGGTAGATTTTGAATATATTGTGCTGGCTATATGCCTCTACCGGCAATCTGGGAGCAGAAATTTTCATGGATTTGTAGATCAGCCCCGCATCCAGCAGCCACTGAACAGCGTTCTCATAGTCACGACCGCGGGCACTTTTACGAACCGCCGAAAAAATAAATTTTTTATTTTCCTTTGCCAGTTGGCTTGGAACCTGGTTCCAGACTGTAGAAATTTTCATTATCTCACGGGGGTCGGCATGCTTGGAAAAATCCAGCAGGTAGGCATCCAGGACTTCTTTCTGTATTGTCCTGACCGTTCGCAGGTCTTGATTTTCCCGGTAATGTTTGACCACTTCCGGCATACCGCCGGTAAAGGTGTAGACCTTCAATAAATGAGTTAACTGCTCATGCACGGGGGCGGGGAGAGGGGTCAGCTTTTCGATGCAATCGATGTATTCACGCAGCCTGGCTTTATCCAGTACATCCAGAAACTCACAAAAGCTCAACGGGAACAAATCCAGGAAATTGACTTTTCCTACCGGAAAACCGGCCGGTTTCCCCAGTTTGACGCCAAGCAGAGAACCCGCCGCCGCGATATGGTAGTGGTTGGCTTTCTCCGCAAAATATTTGAGGCTTGCAAGCGCATTCGGACAAGCCTGGACTTCATCAAAAATAATTAATGTTTCTGCCGGAATAATAGGCATATCCAGCATCAGGCTGATTTCCGAAATGATCCGGTGCGCGTCCAGGTCAGTCAGGAAAAGTTGCGAGGCGGACGCCGCCTCTTCAAAATTCAGGTAGGCAACGTGCTTATAGTATTGCCGGCCAAAGTATTGCAGAGAATGGGTCTTTCCCACCTGTCGGGCGCCGCGTAAAACCAGGGGCTTACGTCTTTCCGAGGTTTTCCATTGAAGAAGTTGTTGCTCAATATCGCGCCGCATAGGATGCCTGCCTGGAGATTATGAGGCGGGATCATAGCATAAATGTGCTTTATGATCACGTTTTATGGACTAAAAAAGTGATTATCTGCACGATTTATGGATGAAAAACGTTCAAAACTCCATCTCCGGCACAGTTTCCGGCACCATCATCTCCCCCGCGGTTTTGGCCACTATCTCATCGACGCTGACGCCGGGCGCTCGTTCCTTCAGCCAGAACCTGCCGTCGTTGATCTCCACGTAGGCGAGGTCGGTGACGACCTGGTGGATGCAGCCGGCGCCGGTCAGGGGCAGGGTGCACCTGGGCAGCAGTTTGGATGCACCGCTCTTGCTGGCGTGGGTCATGGTTACGATGATGTTGTCCGCGCCGGCCACAAGGTCCATGGCGCCGCCCATGCCTTTCACCAGCTTGCCCGGGATCATCCAGGATGCGATGTTGCCTTCCACGTCCACCTCAAACGCTCCTAAAACTGTCAGATCAACGTGGCCGCCGCGGATCATGGCGAAGGAATCTGCGGAATTGAAGATGGACGCGCCGGTGATAGCTGTCACCGTTTGCTTGCCCGCGTTGATCATGTCCGCGTCCAGTTGCTCTTCGGTGGGGAACGGGCCCATGCCGAGCAGCCCGTTTTCCGATTGCAGCATCACTTCCATGCCTTCCGGGACGTAATTGGCGACCAGGGTGGGGATGCCGATGCCTAAATTAACGTAATAGCCGTCTTTCAGTTCGCCGGCTACACGCATTGCCAGTTGTTCGCGGGAGAGTGCCATGGGATTACTCCG
>JAAXHV010000675.1 GCA_012270695.1 Gammaproteobacteria bacterium
CAGTGGATTGAACGCAATGCATTTCCTGTTGAGTAATGATGACGGCTACCAGGCCGTCGGCCTGGAGGTTCTGGTGCGGACGATGGCGGCTTTCGGTGAGATTACCGTGGTTGCGCCGGACCGGAATCGAAGCGGCGCAAGTAATTCACTGACCCTGGATGCCCCGCTCTATACGAAACGCATCTCCGACAGGTTTTTCTACATTAACGGCACACCCACGGACTGTGTTCACCTGGCTATAACAGGCTTGCTGGATGACGAACCGGACATGGTGATCAGTGGTATTAACCATGGCGCCAACCTGGGTGACGACGTGATTTATTCGGGCACCGTCGCCGCGGCTATGGAGGGGCGTTTTTTGGGACGACCCGCGATTGCCTTATCCCTGGCCGGCGAAAATCCCAGCCATTACGAAACTGCGGGAATCGTTGTCAGGAACTTGATCAGCAAGCTGCTCTCCGACCCTGTCGATGACGACTTGCTGTTGAATATCAACATACCGGATGTGCCGTTTGAGCAACTTCATGGTTTCGAAGTGACGCGGCTGGGCCAGCGGCATAAATCCGAACCTGCCATCCGCATGAAGGACCCGAAAAACCGGACCGTATATTGGGTCGGGCCTGCCGGCGGCGGCGCAGATGCCGGGCCCGGCACCGATTTTCATGCTATTGCCGTAAACAGGATTTCCATTACTCCATTGCAGGTGGATTTAACCCGGCATGCCGCGCTGACGCGCGTCGGTGACTGGCTGGCTGACCTGGACCTGAAATAAAAAGTGATATATGCGGGCTAAGCATTTTCAAGGCATCGGAATGACATCCCAGCGTTCCCGGGACCGGCTGGTAAGCCAATTACGGGAGATGGGAATACACTCGGAGCGCGTCCTGGCGTCTATTCGGAGCACTCCCAGGCATATTTTTATTGACGAGGCGCTGGAAAGCCGCGCCTATGACAATACTGCCTTGCCTATCGGGCATAATCAGACCATTTCGCAACCATATATTGTTGCCCGCATGACTGAGGCGTTATTGGAGACAGGTGAGTTGGACCGGGTACTGGAAATAGGCACCGGTTGCGGCTATCAGACGGCAATCCTGGCGCAGTTTGCCCGCCAGGTTTACAGCATTGAGCGAATCGAGGCATTATTGACTAATGCCAGGGAGCGGTTCCATACTCTGAAATACCGCAATATTAAAGCAAAGTACGGCGATGGCACCGACGGTTGGCCGGAGAACGCGCCGTACCAGGGGATCCTGGTATCTGCCGCGCCGGCTAAAATCCCGGAAGCGCTTCTGCGGCAGCTGGCGCTCGGGGGGCGTATGATCATTCCCATCGGTCACAGCGGGGAACAGAAATTGTTGTCTATAACCCGGACCGAGGATGGGTTTGCAGAAAAATATCTCGATTTTGT
>JAAXHV010000676.1 GCA_012270695.1 Gammaproteobacteria bacterium
CAGGGAAATATACGGGTCAGCCATGACCGATGTAGGTATGAAACACCCCATCTGGATCGTATTTGTCTTTCACAGCCTTTATTTTCTGCCAGCTTGCTTTGCTGAACGAGCGTTCCGAGCGCTCCGGACTGGCCTCAAGGTCCGCCTCGCTGATGAAATGACCTACGGATAACGGCGCCAGTATCTCCTGCGTCCGCTTCATCCAGGCGATGTTTTGCTTGTCCTCTTTTTCATCCATCCAGAAAGAGTAGGGAGACAGGAACGTCAGGCGGCGCATGGAGTACGCCGTATCGGGCAGATCGATGGGTTTGGGTTTGACTTCGCATAACACGTTGGACATCGGCGAAGGCGCGGCGGCGAAGTGATTTACGTATTGTTCCATGACCTCCCGCATGGAGATATCGAAGTAAAACGTATCAGCTGCCGCCCGGCAAGGCGGGAAGGAAAGATTAACGAGATCAAACAAGTCGTCAAACGTGACCGGTTTGGTCTCTTCCAGCACGATTGGCTTTGCCACGGAATGAGCCGCTGACATGGGTGACAGGAGATCGCGCGCCTCGTCTTCCTCGTCTGCAAATGCAACAGCCGTCACATTGACGACTTTGGTCACGCCGTTTACCGGTTCCGGCAGGGTTAACAGGAACATAAACAACTCGACCTTGTTCGCCAGGGTCGAACCCACGTCCGGCAGCCATTCCGAGACGGCCAGGGTGTCCTGTAGCGGCCACGTATAGCTGCTCAGGTGCATTGCCTGAGGCAGGGGATACAGTTTCAGGTGGTAGTTGGTCACGATCGCCGGGAAACCCGGACCTGAACCGCGCGCAGCCCAGAGCAGGTCGGCATGATGATCTTCGTCAACCCGTTTCAATTCCCCTTGTGCCGTGACCACGTCGAGTCCCAGCACACTGTTGCAGGCGGCTCCGCCCCATGAACCCCAGTTCCAGGCCTGGCCGCCCCCCAGCAGGTATCCCCCCATGGGCACGGTGCTGCAATGGGCTACGGGAAAACCCAGGCCCTGACGTCCAAGCACCGTTGCCAGTTCACGGGC
>JAAXHV010000677.1 GCA_012270695.1 Gammaproteobacteria bacterium
GTCGCGGCATGGTATTCATCAGTGTCCGTGACAAAGACAAGACTGATGTCGTGCAGGTTGCAAGGAGCTTTGCTGAAGCGGGCTTCAGCCTGTGCGCTACGGAAGGGACGGCAAGGGTAATCAGACAGGCGAGCGTGGAATGCATGAGGGTGAACAAGGTCGCTGAGGGCCATCCCCATATTGTCGATATGCTTAAAAACGATGAGATTGATCTGATTGTCAATACGACGGAAGGAAGGCAAGCCATAATGGATTCCCATTCCATCAGGACTACCGCTATACAACATAAGGTATTTTATACAACCACAATCGCCGGCGCGAACGCTATAATTGCAGCATTAAGCAAAGATCATATTGACAGCATCCACTGTCTCCAGGATTTGCATGGGGTAATGACACAATGAACAGAATACCAATGACCGCAAAAGGCGCCCAACGCTTGCGCCGGCAACTGGAAGAATTGAAAACAGTCGAGCGTCCCAAGATAATCCAGGCTTTACAGGAAGCCAGGGCGCATGGCGACCTGAGTGAAAATGCCGAATACCATGCCGCGCGGGAGCGGCAGGGTTTTATCGAGGGCCGCATTGCAACTATCAACGAGGCGTTGGCCATAGCGGAAATAATCGAGGTCGAGAAAATCGACGCAGATGGGAAAATTGTATTCGGCGCCACCGTCGACCTGTTGAATCTCGAGAGTGAGCAGGAAGTCCGTTACCAGATCGTGGGAGAGAAGGAAGCGGATATAGATCAGGGGATGCTGTCTGTTACAGCACCCATCGCCCGCGCCTTAATCGGCAAGAAGGAAGGCGACATGATCGAAGTCAACGCCCCCAGAGGGGTGGTCGAATACGAAATTTTATCGGTCTCCTATATCTGATGCAGTTCGATTTACCATGTCAAAAAGCAGCAAACGCTGGTTACGCGAGCATAACCGTGACCCGTTCGTCAACCTGGCCAGGAGCCGGCAACTCCGTTCCCGTGCGGTATTCAAGCTGGAGGAGTTGGACCGGCGCTACAGACTGTTCCGCCCCGGACAAATAGTGGTTGACCTGGGCGCGGCTCCAGGTAGCTGGTCCGGCTACGTGAGTGAAAAAATCAGGCCCGGCGGTAAAGTCATCGCTATTGATTTGCTGGATATGCAACCGCTTGCTGATGTA
>JAAXHV010000678.1:0-2992 GCA_012270695.1 Gammaproteobacteria bacterium
AAGATGGTCTGCCCATAGGAAAATAACCATAAAACCGGAAAAAGAAAAACAAAAATGGAGCCCAACCGTCTTCTTAGAAGTTGTTTTAAAATTCCCGGTGAGTTCCCGAGCGCGAGCGAAAAAGTGGCGGTCAAGGCGGGCGAACCCGCCCGTATCCTGGAGATACGGGTGGATTCGACCAACGCCGACAGGCGCTTTTGCAGCCGCGCGAAGACCGCTGGGGGTTTTAAGACAGCTTCTTAAGCCGCAAAGAAGGTAACCAGAGTCCAGCAGATAGCAGCCAGGCCCGCGGCAATGCTGGCCTGGGGAATCTGGGTTTTGACGTGGTCCATCAAATCACACCCCGTGCACATCGAACTCAAGATGGTGGTATCGGAGATGGGGGAACACTGGTCTCCATAAACGCTCCCATCCATGACCGCTGCAAAACAGATGGTCATGAAAAATTCCGGGTTGGCCAGGCCCTGGGCATTGGCTACGGCCCAGGCCAGTGGCATTGCCAGGGGAAACGCGACTGCATACGTTCCCCAGCTGGTTCCGGTAGAGAAAGCGATGATGATGGTTAGCATTTGAAACATAACCGGCAAGGCCCAATAGGGAATATGGCTGCCCAGACGTTCAACGAGATAGATCCCTCCTCCCGCTTCTTTGCTGATGCCGCCAATGGTGATGGCCAGAAGCAGAATGACCGAGCCCAGGACCACCCCTTTGATCCCATCCTGAAACCCCATCATCAGATCCTTCAGCGACATTCCCCGGGCGAGCGCCATCCCCGCTGCAATGAGAAGGGCAAATCCGAACGCCCAGAGAACGTTGGGAGACCCTTCAATGATAAATGTTCCAATCGCAATGCCGATCAAAGTGAAAAGCGGGATAAAAAATTCCAGGACGTGGGGACGATAACCTTCAGGTACATTGCTACCCTGGAGTTCCTTGGCGCTGAGGGGATCGGCCCCATCTGCGTCCAGCTGTCCGGTTTCCCGAGCCCGCTTGATCGCGGCTTGCATCCTTTTTCCCAAAAAGGGCGTTTTGTCAATACTCAGGAGAAAGGTGCCCAGAACTGCAAAGATGGCGTAAAAACACAGGGGTACGCTTTTGAAGAAAAAGATAATCCGATCCGTTTCCGTTGCCAGAAAACTTACACCGGCAACAAAAATAAAGGCCTGTATATAACTGGGCCATGCATTAAAGGCCAATTGAGAGGCAATCGGCGAAGCGGTCGAATCCACGATGTAGGACAACTCTTCGTGGCTGATTTTTTCTTTGTCTGCAATCGGTTTGACAGATGTTCCTACCAGTACGGTACTGACGGTCCCACCCTGAAAGAAGATAATGCCAAGAGACCAGGCCACCAGCCTGGCGGTTTTCGGCCCCCTGACCACACGACGGGTCATTAAATCGGCAAACGCCTGGGCGGCCCCGGTACGGGACCATATTCCCATGAGGCCCCCTAACAACCACAGGTAAAGGATCAAAATGGTCGCCGCGCTTTTTGTCGCCAGCGACGTCACAAGAACATCTCCTGTGATATTGTATTTTCCCAGGAGAATGGCGCCGGCCATAATGCCTGCCAGGAGAGCTGTGACCGGTTCACGGGTCAGCCAGCAGAGCAATACCGCAACAAGCGCTGGAAGCAAAGACCAGAATCCCCAGTGACACTTGGCGGTCAGATGATAATAGACTTTTTGAGATCGACCGTCTTTTTCTTCTATCTGATAGACAAATTCTTCCTGGACGCCTGGAGATTGCTTTGCTGCATTCAGGGCGCGGATCTTTTCCGGGTTGAGATGCGCATCTTGATAGGAAATAACATCTTCCAGGTATCTGGGGTTTCCCCGGTAGATATAATACAACCTATCGCCTTCGGCCTCCTGGACATCCAGTGTCACTTTTTCAACTGTCCAGGTTGGAGGAACGTACATGCCTACCACAAATGAAACAACCAGAGCCAGAAGAAAGAGTCCGAAGCTTTTTGTCTTTTTAAAGACGCTGGTCAGGGTTCTCGGGTCCGCCGGAATACCTGCCATAAGATGCCTCCGTGGTTATCGGATGCCAAAAGCGCATACCGTGCCATAGAAAGGTCGTCGAGAAATTGAAAAACAGACCTGAATTAACGCTAAAGTATAAAAATCAAAGACATTTGTCAATCGACTTTGAAGGTTCTGCTGGCATTTGAACGAGAGAGAAAATGATTTGACTTTGTGAGAAAATTTATGTAAATTTATATGTGAAATGAGGTTATAGCAGGTCTGCCGTCTTGGTTGCACAATCGCCCTACCGGTGGCCGAGAGGGCTTGTTTTGTTTTGGTGGGGTCTCTCAGTAGAGGGTTTCGGCTTTATGCGGATGGAGCCGAAAAGACAAGCGGAGGGGAGGAAAGGATGGACAATGATCGTCAATTTCCACTGTGTCTAAAGTGTGACAAGGGAATACTGCTCCCTCTGTCGGATTACGGTCGAGATGGGGCTGCTATCCACTATAAAGCCTGGGTCTGCAACAATCCGGACTGCGGCTTTAACTTACGGATTGACAACGGCGAAATCAGTATGGGAAGAAATATTACCGAGTCGTATAAGTAGGAGGCCGCCACAAAGCATTTGGCAGGTGCGTCTTCAAGAGATATTTTGGTCCTCAAACAGGAGGCTCTTGACGGTTTGAAATACTGGGTTGGTGGCTCCATCCGCAAAATGCCCCTCTTTCCCGCCAGAACGCTTTCTGCCGGCGATGCTCCCGGGGGGCACGGCACAGTTGAACGCTCTCCAAAAATAGTCGTCGCATTCCCGGTGGATTGATGTCAAGCGATATTGGTTTGCCCAGGATGTCGTGTTGGCACCCCGGCCAAAGGTTTTTGAGGTCCGCCTGGATCGATTGCCTGGGCATGACTTCCCCTGTGCGGGGGCAGTTCCCTTCTGGAGTACCTATCTCCTCTTTCCAGCTTCTTGGAAGCTGTTTTTAAAATTCCCGGTGAGTTCCCGACCGGCGCTTTTGCAGCCG
>JAAXHV010000678.1:3004-3330 GCA_012270695.1 Gammaproteobacteria bacterium
TGGGGGTTTTAAGACAGCTTCTTAACGGGTTGATGGCATCAGTGTAGGTCTGGTTGCTTTCCTCTTCTATCCCCTTTAGAGTACATACGCCCCTTTAAAGCCCACACGCAAGTTCCAATGACATCCGAAACGAATGCACGCTGGCTGCAGACGTGGGATAAGCCGGTGCTTGGGATCGAAACGTCCTGTGATGAAACGGCCGCGGCCGTGGTGGACAACGGCCGTATCTTATCGAATGTGATCTTTTCACAGACCGAGCACAGCCTGTATGGCGGGGTGGTTCCGGAACTGGCGTCGCGCAACCACGTGCGCAAGATCGTGCCGGT
>JAAXHV010000679.1:0-325 GCA_012270695.1 Gammaproteobacteria bacterium
CCCTCCACCAGGAAGGTCTCGTTGGGGAACTCGCGCCGGACCAGGCTGCTGTAACTGAACAGTGTGCCGATGCCGCCTTCTATGTCAATCCAGCTGTCGGAACGGGTCGCCCCGGTCCAGGCCGACACCTCGTAAAACTCCTCCTTGCGTTCCATCAGGTATTGCGCCAGCGCCTTCAGGCGCAGCGCGCGATCGTGAAAAGTCAACCCGCGCAACGCGGGACCGCCCACTTCTCTGGCATAGCGCAACACATCTCCGAAATCCATACCGTCACTGGAGACGCTGCCTATGAAATCACCGTTTACTGCATTGACGGCCTGCACGC
>JAAXHV010000679.1:343-1629 GCA_012270695.1 Gammaproteobacteria bacterium
CATTATTTACCAATATGATAACTGTTTTTGGGAAACAGGTTGCCCTACATGTGTTGGCAACCTCGGTGATTAAATCCTTGGTGTTTTCTATCTGGTAGGGTAATATCTGTATAAGCCTTGCCTGCACCTGTTCAGGAGAGGGTTTTTATTCGAACAAGCTTGTTATAAGGAGTTAGACTATGGGTGCCACACACGTCACTGTTACCATTCGCAACCCGGTCGAACCATCAAGAACCTGGGAGGGTCTATTTCTTGTCGATACCGGCGCAGCGGATTCGTTGGTGCCAAGACCTCATTTGGAAGCCATCGGCCTCAAGCCCAAGGGACAGCGGGTGTACGAAACGGCTGACGGTCGGAAAGTCAAGATGGATGTCACTACCGGTGACATTGAGTTCATGGGGGAGTTTACGGCAGGGCTTATCATCTTCGGCGATGCGGGAACCGAACCACTGCTTGGCGTGACAGCCTTGGAGTCCATCGGCGTCGAAGTCGACCCGGTGAACCAAAAGTTGAAACGGCTTCCAGCGGTACGGTTGAAACGCCTTTGCGTCAGTAATCCCTCCCGCACCGAGCGTCTCTTGGACGACTGACTTTTTTATTATCAACCGCAGCAATATACGGGCTATGCAGCCCGTTTTGTTTTTGTATAATAAACGGACATATATGGGGGCGGAGATCATTTGTCCACGTCGAGGAATACGGTCTCGGGGTCTATTCCGACGACGGTTTTGTTGGTGGTCACGGCTGGAGGAACTACAGCGACTTCGATTATGCCGTCGAGATGGTCGAGGTGGACAGTTACAAGCACTGGCTCGAAGGATGGGTGGCACACGACGGAACGCACCTGACGTTTGGCCGTATGCCACTGCTGGGAGCCGAGTTACTCCCGTGTGGAGAGTTGGATGATATTGAACCCGACGAACAGCGAGTACATGAAGCGTCTGGCAACGAAGGCATCTCGCTGGAGCGCGCCTATCGCCGCGCCGCACTTGTGCTCTGGCCACAGTCGCAAGCTCTGAGGAACCTTGCTACCAGCGGAATTGAATGCGCCGTTCGCTAGGTAGCAGACACATTTGAACGAGCGGAGAGAATGACGTATGCCGACGGTCAAACTGCTGAACTCGTATCCCGGTTGATCGATTTGATCTTCCGAAATAATTTCAAACAATGACCGCAGGTGCACAGTATGACAGAGCAGGGAACTTTTGACACCTTGGAAGCCATTGAAAAATCGGACATCGATGAGTTGCGCAGCCTGCAACTGCAACGGCTGAAGTGGAGCCTGG
>JAAXHV010000680.1 GCA_012270695.1 Gammaproteobacteria bacterium
GAATAATTATCTGAAGACCTATATCTTACGCGTTTTCAGCTATTAAAATTTTGTCCGACCCTCTATTACCAGGAATTAACCAACGACCATCCGCAAGATTGACTTCCGAAACGCTGAAACCAACCGCGAGGGAGGAATGTGTTATGACATCCGCTAAAACGGCCCTGGTCCTGCTGTTATGTTTTACCACGCCTGTGTTTGCCCAGGGCAGAGGTGCCTTACAGGGACAGGTCTCCGACAACTGGGGTGAGCCCCTCTCCGACGCTAACATCATCCTCCAAAGTCCCGTGCTGACCGATCCTGTTGGCGTGATAACCGACAAAGATGGTATGTACGAGGCCAGGGATCTACCCCAGGGTGTTTATGAAGTCACCGTCTCCTTCATCGGATATAAAACAGCGACCAGGAAAAACATTCGGATACTCGCCGACAGCGCTACTGAACTCAACTTCACCCTGACCGTCAAGGTGTTCTACGAAGACCAGGTGGTTGTCTCCGCTTCCCGCCGAAAAGAAAAAATTCTGGATGCCCCGGCCTCGGTCACCGTTGTTGAGTCCGAAGAAGCAAAGGGTCACCTCGGATTGACCGTATCGGAATACATCGCCGGAACGCCCGCCGTAGACAATGTCCAGACCGGCCTGGCACAGGGCCATACCGTTGTGCGCGGCTTCAACAACGTCTTTTCAGGCGCCCTGCTAACCCTGGTTGACAACCGCATTACCCGTGTACCCTCTCTGCGGGTCAACGTGCATTCTCTGGTCCCCACCACAAACCATGACATCGAACGTATCGAAGTGGTCCTGGGTCCCGGCGCCGCCCTCTACGGCCCCAACAGCGCAAACGGCGTCATGCACATCATTACCCGATCACCCTTCGGCTCCGAAGGCACCTCCGTCACCGCCGTGGGTGGTGAACGCAACCTGCGTAAATTCTCCTTCCGCCACGCGGCTACCGTTGACAAAGTCGGCTTCAAAATCTCCGGCCAATACGTTGCCGGGACAGACTGGAAATACCAGGACCCCGAGGAACGTCGGCTGCGTGGTTTTAACCCAAGGGATTACGACCAGGACCGGCTCAGCGGTGAACTTCGGGTGGATATACGCCCCAGTGACGACCTGACCGCCATCTTCTCTACCAGCTTTGGCCGAATGAACAGTATCGAAATGACCGGAATCGGTGCAGGTCAGGCAAAGGACTGGTCCTCTTTGGGGCTCCAGACACGCCTGCTTTACAAAGACGCTTTCCTGCAGGTCTTCCATAACCGCAGCGACGCGGGCGATACCCGCCTCTTACGCACCAACGACCCCATCGTCGACAAATCCACCCTCACCGTTCTTCAGGCCCAGCACACCCTGACCCTGGCCGAGCGCCACCGGCTCGCCTACGGCGTGGATGGCCTGCTCACGCGCCCGGATACCGAAGGCACCATCAACGGCGCCAACGAAGATAGAGATGCCATCAACGAACTGGGTGCTTACCTGCAAAGCGACAACGCGCTAACCGACCATCTGGACCTGGTTGCGGCCGTCCGGCTGGACCACCATAACCACATTGAAAACCCGGTCTTCTCCCCCCGGGCCGCCCTGGTTGTCAAACCCGACCCGTTGCAAACCCTGAGGTTGACCTACAACCGGGCTTATGGCACGCCTTCCACCAGCAACTTCTTCCTGGATGTTTTACAGGCCAGGGATGCCTACGGTATAGGACAAAGCTTTCAGCCAGTCCTGGGATACAGCCCCAAAATCGACATCCGCGCCCAGGGCACTGAGGACGGATTCACCTTTAACCGGGACTCTGCCGGCCTGCCCACCTTCCGTTCGCCCTTTGCTCCCGTTGCAGGCCTGTCGCTCGAGCAGCAGATCCCGCTACACGATCCACAGTTTACCAATGTCATGTGGAGTCTCAGCCGGGGCGCGATTTTAAGCGCTTCTGTGCCCTCCCTTAAACAACTTGCCATCGCCGTCATTTCCGCGCAGCTCGCCGCTACCCAGCAGATCCCCCCCGAACAGATTCCCGCTATCGCAGCCCAGCAGGCCGATGTTCTGGCCGTGGCCTTTGAAAATATCATACCTCAGACCCTGCCCGGCCTGCGGAACACCCTCAGGGTTCTGAACCCCGAAACCGCCGACTTCGAGCCCGTTCCAAACCTGCAAAATTCCGTGCAGGATATTGCCAAAATTAAACCCACCACCAGCGAAACCTTTGAAGTGGGGTACAAAGGTGTCTTCCAAAACCGCTTTGTCCTCGCTGCAAATGTCTACCGCACCCGCACCCGGGACTTTGTAGGTCCTGTACGTGTGGAAACGCCGAATGTCTTTTTGGATTCCGCCGCCCTCACCGCCTCCCTATCCACTGCGCTTGAACAGGCCCTGCAACACCCCTCCGCAGCCCTGTTGGCGGGCGCGCTCGCAGTCCTCGATTCTCCAACCCAGGGTGGCAACGCGAACAACACACCCATAGACGAAATTACCCGTCTTTTTGTGGCAGGCACAGACAATAACGGCGCCGCCTTCATCCCTTTCGGCACCATCACACCCGAACAGATCACCGATCCCACGGCGGTGATGTTAACCTACCGCAACTTCGGGAATGTCGATGTTTACGGCCTGGACCTCAGCTTTGCTTATTATCCCAATAACCGGTGGTCCTTTACGGGCAGCTACTCCCACGTCAACAAGGACCTGTTCAAAAACCTGGGCGGCATCGCCGATATCGCACTCAATGCCCCGCGCAACAAATTCAGCCTAGGCGCAACCGTCAAAGTGCCCCAATCCGGCATCCGGCTGGGAGCTCGCCTCCGCTACAGAGATGGATTTCCTATGAACTCCGGTGTTTACATAGGCGATGTAGAAGCTTCCACGGTCCTGGACGTGAACTTGAACTACAAACTGCCTCTAAACATCCCAAACGGATCCGTCTCTCTCATCCTCAACGCCTCCAACTTGGCCGACAAAAAACACCGGGACTTTGTCGGGGCCCCGGAAATCGGCCGCCTGGTATCAACTGGTTTAACCGCCGAATTCTAAGAAGCTGTTAAAATTCCCGGTGCGTTCGAACCGGTGCGGAAATTGTACACGGCCTGGGGGGGTGGGGTTTTATATATTAACTGAGGGGTGTGCATAATTCATGAGCACACCGCCTTGATGTGTGATATGGCTCGGATGGGCAAGCTCCATACGCTATTCATAATCATCGACAATTGCAGGGTAAAGACGGCCAAAGTCAGATATGTCCGCACATTTTGTAAGCTGTGCATGGCCATCTGTTTGTGATTATCTGTCGCGCCAATCAGCTTGGCAATCAGATCAAA
>JAAXHV010000681.1 GCA_012270695.1 Gammaproteobacteria bacterium
AACGACCGCAACGACTTTGCGACCCTCATCGACCAGGGCATCTTTCTTTTGCCCAGCGTTTTTGCCCCGGAGGCCAACCGCCAGAAGACCTTCACCCAGGAATTCAACCTGATTTCCAGTGCGCCTCTGTTCGGCAGACTGGACTGGGCAGCCGGCGTTTTCTACCTGGATACCCAGGTGGATATCCTGCTTCGCGAATACATAGATTTTAATACCGACGGCATCTACGGTCCCGGCACGGTCACGGTGGAGCAGGTGCTGAACTTCGGTGGGGAAGTGGGTTTTATCTCTGATTCCAAACCGGAGCGGGACTCGATCTCCGTTTACGGCCAAGGGACTTACCACCTCAGCGAGCGCCTGCGCCTAGTAGGGGGGCTGCGCTATACGGAGGACGAAGTTTACTCCGAGGTGACCAACTTCTTCGGACGTGAGGGCACGGCACTCCTGGAAACAAAAAGTGATAAGCTGACCGGTCGCGGCGCGCTGGAGTTCGACCTGGACGACAACACCATGATCTACGGCTCATACACCCGCGGTTTCAAGCCGGGAGGCAGCAACCTGACCTATGGCCGCGAGGACAGCGTTGCCCCTGTTGTGGTACTGCCGACTTTTGCAGGTGAAACGGTTGAAGCTTGGGAATTGGGCATCAAGACAGACTTCGCAAACAACCGGGTACGCTTGAATGCCGCCACGTTCTATTACGACTACGAGAACCTGCAATACCAGGCGACGGACCCCGAGGTGTTCGAGGGCGGAGTGGGTAACCTGCCGGGGTCTGAGATCTACGGCGCGGAGCTGGAACTGCTGGCCTACCTCAGCGGGAGCTTGACCCTGGACGTCCGGCTGGCCTGGCTGGAAACAGAGGTGACCAAATCGCACCTGGCCCTGGACAACGTACGCTCCGATGCGGCCACCAACGCACTGTTGCCCCAGTGTGACTTCAACATCTTCTGTGATGATATCCAACGGGCGCGCGCCGCCGCGGTAACGGACGTAAAAGGCAACGAGCTGGCAAAGACACCTGATTTTACCGCGCACGCCATGCTGCGTTACCGTGACCGTCTGGGTAGCTGGAGCGACTTTGAAGCCAGTGTGCAATATATACACCGCGACGGTTTCCAGCATCGTATCTTCAACAACCCGCAGACCGATAACGTGCCCGCTTATGACGTCGTCAACCTGGTAGTCGGCATTGCGCCGGACGCCTATCCCTGGCACGTTGACCTCATGGCCATGAACCTGGGCAATGAAGATGGTATCAATGCCCGCTTTACCGACGTCTTCGGGGTAGGCGCCACCGGGGATGAGCTGATTGCGCCAAGACAGTATATGGTGCGTTTCGGCGTGGAATTCTGATGGTATTGCCCGCTTAAACAGGGTGGCGGGTATCGCAGGCAGTTATCCTTCGGATTAAAGAAATATAAACTTGGCCAGGAAAATGAGCGTGAGAACCCAGACTCCGGCAGAAATCTCCCGGAATTGGCCAACCGCCAGCTTGATGCAGGTATAAGTTATGAACCCTATGGCGATCCCGTCGGCGATGGAGAAGGTCAGTGGGATTGCCACGATAGTGATCAGCGCCGGGACCAGTTCGG
>JAAXHV010000682.1 GCA_012270695.1 Gammaproteobacteria bacterium
TGGACAGCTCAATATTCGACATTCTGCCGTTCCTTTGCAGGATACGCAGGATTTTCAGGTCGATACGGTCAATTTGTTCTTTCATCAAGCAAATAATATTTAATATTAAAAAACTACTTATAACAAAATATTATATTAAAAATACAGAAAATAAAAAATTTAATTTATTGTTTATTGACTAATATATGAAATATTTTTTTATACAGGAAGGGTAGAGCGACGCTATTTTCAAACAACCATCCATCCGGCCTGGTTGCCGGACTCAACGATGACTATCTCGCCGACGAGAGAAGCGTCATCGCGCGTCTGCTGCCGCTGGCGCGCACGCAGCCGGCGCTCAAAAGAAAAATTGAAACCACGGCAACGTCCCTGGTGAGGGCCATCCGCGAGGGGCAGCGGCATTCCTCGGGACTGCACGCTTTTCTCAACCACTACGACCTCTCATCCCACGAAGGCGTTGTCCTGATGTGTCTGGCCGAGGCGCTGTTGCGCGTCCCTGATACCGGCACTACGGACGCCCTGATTGCCGACAAGCTGGGCTCTGCCGACTGGGAACAACACCTGGGGAAAGACAGCTCCCTGTTCGTCAACGCATCCACCTGGGGGTTAATGCTAACGGGAAAATTGCTTTACCCGGGGCAGGATGACGCCCGTGACCCGCTGGACCTGTTGCGTAAATTATTAAGCAGACTTGAACAGCCGGTTTTGCGCGCGGCGTTGAAAGCCGCGATGAAGATCATGGCGGCGGAATTCGTCATGGGACGCAACATCGACGAGGCATTGCGGCGAAGTCGGTCGGATGACCTGCGGCATTATCGTTTTTCCTATGACATGTTGGGTGAAGCGGCCCTGACCACGGCCGCGGCGCAGCGTTACGAACAGAACTACTTTCATGCCATTAAAGCGCTTGGCAAATACGTTGACGCCGGGGTGCAGGACGCGGAGCGGCCGGGTATTTCGGTTAAACTTTCCTCCCTGTGCCCGCGCTTCGAGCCGGGGCAGTCAGCTCGCGCAATCGCTGAACTCACGGACCGGCTGCTGCGCCTGGGCA
>JAAXHV010000683.1 GCA_012270695.1 Gammaproteobacteria bacterium
CGGCCTGTATTAATACGGACCTGGCTGAGAAAATGGTCTTTGTGGGTGGACCCAGGCAGGTCGGTAAGACGACGCTTGCGCTCAGCTTGATACAAGGCGCTGACGAATCCCACCCTGCGTATCTTAACTGGGACTTGTATGAAACCCAGCGAATGCTTCTGCACGGTGGATTGCCGGCAGATCAATCACTGCTGATATTCGACGAAATCCATAAATACAGGCACTGGCGTAACATGGTTAAGGGATTTTATGACAGATTCAAATCTACAAAGCGTTTCCTTATCACCGGCTCTGCGCGGCTGGATCATTATCGGAGAGGGGGCGATTCGTTGCAAGGACGCTATCACTACTACCGTTTGCACCCTCTTTCATTATACGAATTGAATGACAAACCGACCCGGTCGGATTTGGCTGCCCTGTTGCGCTATGGCGGTTTCCCCGAGCCGTTCTTGAAACAGAACACCCGGCACTGGAGAAGGTGGCAGCGGGAGAGACAAAGTCGCGTAGTACAGGAGGATTTAGTCAACCTGGAAAATGTAAAAGAAGTATCGCAACTGGGTTTACTTGCCCGGATGTTGCCGGATAAGGTGTCTTCCATCCTTTCGATTAACAAGCTGAAACAAGACCTGGCGGTCGCTTACGAGACCGTGGACCGTTGGGTTACGATCCTGGAGAACCTGTATTATTGTTTCAGGATTTCTCCTTATGGACTGCCTCGGTTACGGGCTATGAAAAAAGAACGGAAACTGTATCTCTGGGACTGGTCTCTCTGCCCGAATGAGAGTGCGCGTTTTGAAAATCTGGTGGCGTCTCACTTGTTGAAATATTGCCATTTCCGGGAAGATACTCAAGGAGATGAAATGGAGCTCAGGTTTGTCAGGGATGCAAGCGGAAGAGAACTGGACTTTGTCGTACTCGAAAATAATAAACCGTTATTTGCAGTTGAGTGCAAAACAGGGGAGCGGAATCTGAGCCGGAATATCGCCTATTTCTCGCAGCGTACGGATATTCCTTTTTATTATCAGGTACATAGCGGGGACAAGGACTATGAGCGGACGGAATTGAAAGCGAGGGTTGTCCCTTTGACACAGTTTTGTGAGCTGCTGAAATTATGAGGATTCCGGGATGGGCAAAGGACGTAAATTCAGGACACCCATAAATTTTTTAAGCTGTAATTAATGGGTGTCCCAGATTTAATGGTCTCTTCTACTGAATGATAATCCTGGCGAGGGTTGTAGCGCGCTCAATAATTTCCCGGGGAGCTTGCTCGATAAATTTTACCTGGCGTTGCGCAAAGTCGAGTGACTTGAACTGGTAAACCAGTATCGAACCTTTTGTCTTCAAACGTTCAGGTAGTATCACTTCCAGTCTGGTGTTGCGGATGGTAGTGGTAATAGGAGCGACGACGGCCATTCCGGTATGTTCGTTGAACGCCTTCCTGGATACGACGAAGGCCGGACGGCGCTTCATTATCTCGTTGCCGCTGCTAGGATCGAAGTCAAGCCAGACGATATCTCCCTTGTCCGGCGTGTAAGTCAAATCAGTTCCTTGCCGGCCGGGGCTTCAGCGAGCCATTCCCGGTCCTCGTCGGTCAGTCTGAAGTTTTCCCTGGGGCTCCCGGCAAGCAGTTCATCCAGGGTCGGTTCCTTGATTGCGGGCGTCAGCACGATCCGGCTGTCTTCTATTGACAGGTTCAGCGTCGAACCTACCTTCAGACCCAGCGTCTTCAGGATTGTTTTCGGGATACTGATGATATTGGCGCCTCCCGATTGCCTGATTGCGAGTTGTGTCATCATACTTCTCCAGTCCAGCAACATCGTCTGCTATGTTTTACTAAAGTATAATATTAAAAC
>JAAXHV010000684.1 GCA_012270695.1 Gammaproteobacteria bacterium
GGGATGAGGCTGGAGAACTGGCCGCCTTCCGACTTGTATGA
The DNA here is from genome assembly GCA_012270695.1 of Gammaproteobacteria bacterium. Taxonomy (GTDB): domain Bacteria; phylum Pseudomonadota; class Gammaproteobacteria; order Eutrophobiales; family Eutrophobiaceae; genus JAAXHV01. The sequence goes on from JAAXHV010000684.1 coordinate 42, forward strand.
GGACAGGGAAATGTCGTCCGTGATGGCACATTAGTCTCCACGGGTTACTGCTATGCGTCATAGAGAAAGCGGGCGGAAACTGAATCGGAACAGCAGCCACCGCAAGGCGCTGTTCCGCAATATGACCGTTTCGCTGGTACGGCATGAAACGATCAAAACCACCGTCGCCAAGGCGAAGGAGCTGCGCCGCGTGGCCGAACCGTTGATTACCCTGGCCAAAACGGATTCGGTTTCCAGGCGCAGATTGGCATTCGCCCGCCTGCGTGACAGACCGACGGTGACGAAACTGTTTAACGAACTGGGACCGCGTTACAAGAGCAGGCCGGGTGGCTACCTGCGCATCCTTAAATGTGGTTACCGGGTCGGTGACAAGGCGCCCATGGCCATCGTGGAACTGGTTGACCGGCCCGTTACAGGTTTGGAAGAAAATAACAACAGCACGGAAGGTTGAGATAATAATAACAAAGTGGTAACAACTCAAAGCCGGACACTGTCCGGCTTTTTATTTTTAACCGTACTATAATGCAGCTTTTGATGCGCTATGCACGACGAGCTTTACGACAACGCTGAAGTCCTTAAATCCCTGGTCGAGCCTGCCCGCGTGCACCGGGACGTCTATGTCAGGGAAGAGATTTTCAGACTGGAAATGGAGCGGATCTGGGGGCGGGCGTGGGTCTACGTCGGCCATGAAAGCCAGGTCAAATCCCCCGGGGATTATCTCACCACGGCCATCGGGCTGACGCCGGTCATCATGGTCAGGGACATGAACGGCAGGGATATCAACGTATTGGTGAACCGTTGCGGGCATCGCGGCGCGCAGGTTTGCCAGGCCCGCAGCGGCAGTGCCGGCAACGGCATATTCAAGTGCCCGTATCACGGCTGGACGTACAGGACAGACGGCTCACTGCGCTCGCAACCGAGCCCGTCCGGCTATAAGGACGTGGGTTTCGACGGCAGCGGTTCCGAATATGGCATGCCCGGAGTAGCCAGGGTCAGGCAATACCGGGGCTTTGTCTTCGCTTCCCTGGCCGCGGAAGGCCCCGACCTGGTCAGCTTCCTCGGTGAGATGCGCGATACCATAGACAACATGGTCGATCGCGCCCCTGGGGGTGAGGTCGAGGTGACCGGGAAGACCTGCCACCGGTTTCGCCACCCGGTCAACTGGAAATTCTTTACCGAAAATCTGCACGACGCCATGCACCCCATGGTGGCCCATGCCGGCACTACTGACGCGGTACGGCAATACCTGGAACAGCTTCCCTCCGATCATGCCCCGCTGCCGGAAGCAGAGGTCATCGCCCCGTTCGGCGGTTCCTATGACTTCTTCGACAAGATGGGTTTTGTCGGGTTGCCCGGGGGCCATGCTTACATGGGCGGTCAAACCAGCATTTTCAGCCACTACCAGGTCTATCCCGATTACCTGCAGGCAATGGAACAGGCCTATGGCAGGGAGCGCACCGAGGAAATCCTCTCGTTCAACCGCCACAACGGCCTGATCTACCCGTCCTGTACGGTACGCGACAACATCCAGTCGGTGCGCGTGGTCATCCCTGTTTCGG
>JAAXHV010000685.1:0-233 GCA_012270695.1 Gammaproteobacteria bacterium
ACCGACTTCACGGACGGTGAGGACCGTATCGACCTTTCCGGTTTCGGCAGCCTGTCATTCGATGACTTGCGGCTCTCGGTCGAGGCCGGTGATAGCGTCATCGACCTGACCAACCACGGTGGGGGCAGGATTGTTTTGCAAGGGTTTAACGTCTCCGACCTCGACGCGTCGGATTTTCTGTTTGCCCGATAATTCGATTTCCTGTATACTCAATAATCCACAGGCGCGTAGCT
>JAAXHV010000685.1:269-2363 GCA_012270695.1 Gammaproteobacteria bacterium
ATGGTGCACGCGGGTTACAATCCACAACATTGATTATCTCTTTGACACGTGGCCTGTTGTGGGGGCCACCACTGGTGAAGGAGACAGTATGCCTGTTATCACCCTGCCTGACGGCAGTCAGCGCAGCTACGAACAATCCTTATCCGTACTGGATATTGCCGCAGATATCGGGCCCGGCTTGGCCCGGGCGACCCTGGCCGCTGAAGTGGACGGCAGGCTGGTCGATACATCTCACCTGGTTGACGCTGATACAAACCTGCGCATTATTACCGCCCGTGACGAAGAAGGACTGGAGATATTGCGCCATTCCTGCGCGCATCTCATGGCGCAGGCGGTGAAGGAATTGTTTCCGCAAGCACAGGTCACCATCGGCCCCGTCATTGAAGACGGATTTTATTATGATTTCGCTTTCGAGCGGCCATTTACCCCGGATGACCTGGCCGCGATAGAAGAAAAAATGGTGGAACTAGCGGGCCAGGACCTCGGCGTCAGTCGCTTTGTCATGCCGCGGGATGAAGCTGTTGCGTTCTTTCGTGGCCTGGGTGAGGAGTACAAGGCGCAGGTCATCGAAGCCATTCCCGCGGATGAGGAGTTGTCGCTGTACCGGCAGGGTGAGTTTATCGACCTCTGCCGCGGCCCCCACGTGCCCAGTACCGGCAAACTCGGCGCGTTCAAGCTGACCAAGCTGGCAGGCGCTTACTGGCGCGGCGACCCCGACAATGAGATGTTGCAGCGTATCTACGGGACGGCCTGGCCGGACCGGAAGGCGTTGAAACAATACCTGCACCGTCTGCAACAGGCGGAGAAACGCGACCACCGCAAGCTGGGCCGCAAACAGGACCTGTTTCATTTCCAGGAAGAGGCGCCGGGCCAGGTTTTCTGGCATCCCAGAGGCTGGACACTTTACAGCACCGTCAGGGATTATATTCGCGGTAAACTGGCAGGAAAGGGCTACCAGGAAATCAATACCCCAGTGCTGCTGGACCGCAGCTTATGGGAGAAATCCGGTCACTGGGACAAGTTTCACGCGGACATGTTTACCACCAGTTCGGAAAATCGCGATTATGCGATTAAACCGATGAATTGTCCCGGTCATATCCAGGTGTTCAACCAGGGCTTGAAAAGTTACCGGGAGCTGCCGCTGCGCTTTGCGGAATTCGGTTCCTGCCACCGCAACGAAGCCTCCGGGACCTTGCACGGGCTGATGCGGGTCAGGGGGTTCACCCAGGATGACGCCCATATCTTTTGCACCGAAGCCCAGATCCAGTCTGAAGTCTCAGACTTTATCGATTTGTTGTTCGAGGTTTACGCTGATTTCGGCTTTCACGAGGTGATCATGAAGCTATCCACCCGACCGGGAAACCGCGTGGGCGATGATGCGAGCTGGGACAAGGCAGAACTGGCCCTGGAGCAGGCGCTCAATGCCAAGGGCGTGGATTGGGCGTTGCAAGCGGGAGAGGGCGCGTTTTACGGCCCCAAGATCGATTTTTCCCTGAAAGACAGCATTGGCCGGGTGTGGCAATGCGGTACCATACAGGCGGATTTTTCCATGCCTGGCCGCCTGAATGCCCAATACGTGGATGATAACAGTGACAGGAAGGTGCCCGTGATGCTGCACCGGGCCATCCTGGGTTCGTTGGAGCGATTCATAGGAATTCTCATCGAACATTACGCGGGATCGTTCCCGCTGTGGCTGGCGCCGGTACAGGTTGTCGTGGCTTCAATCACGCAACACCAGGCAGAATATGCCCGGTCTGTGGCGCAAGTCATGAAAAATCAAGGCGTCAGGGTGTATACGGACTTGAGAAATGAGACGATCAATCTTAAAATTCGCGAACACGCGCTGCAGCGCGTGCCTTACCAGTTGATTATCGGCGCCCGGGAGATGGAGAGTAATACGGTAGCCGTTCGTACCCGTGACGGAAGCGACCTGGGTATGTTATCATTAGCCGACTTTATAAATCGGTTGAATGGGGATGAGGCGAATCCGGATTTCGCGAGCATTCCTGATTGAAGGTAAAACGTGTCAGCCCGGGCCGGATGGTTCGGGGGCATTCTAGTGAGCCGCACCGGAATAATGGGAGGAATAACGAA
>JAAXHV010000686.1 GCA_012270695.1 Gammaproteobacteria bacterium
TTCCATTTGTCGGACCGGACAATTTCCAGGGCGCTGAAATGGTTGGCAAATACCTTGCGTCAAAACTGACTGCCGGAGATCGGGTCGCTATTCTTGAAGGCGTACCTACAGCTTTTAATTCGCAACGACGGACGGCCGGGTTCCGGAAGGCAATGAACGATGCAGGATTGGATATCGTGGCACAACAAAGTGCGCAATGGGATCAGACCTTGGCAGTGACGGTAACCGCGGCTATGCTGGTACAACATCCTGAATTAGCAGCTCTCTTGTGCGCAAACGACAACATGGCTTTGGGCGCCGCGGCGGCCGTTGCCCAGGCTGGAAAGAAAGGTGAGATAAAAATAGTCGGTTTCGATAATATTTCTGCGATTCATAACCTCATCAGGGGAGGAGAAGTATTGGCAACCATCGACCAGCACGCAGACTTGTTAGCGGTGTATGGTATCGAATATGCGCTTGAGGCATTATCTTCCGGTTCGATAATGGAAGATAAAACAACCCCGTTGGACCTGATAACCAAAGCCTCTGTAGAGTAACCGGGAGATGGCATCGACTCGTTTAAGCATCTCCAACCTTAACAAGTCGTTTTCAACGCCTGTTCTTACCGATATCACCCTGACAATTGCGTGCGGCGAAATACACGCCATCGTGGGTGAAAATGGCGCCGGCAAGACAACTCTTGGCAGTATTCTTGCAGGCTTTCTGAACAAGGACAGCGGCAGGATCCTGCTTGATGGAGTTGATTACGAACCAGACAATGCGAAGGATGCGTTCAACGCCGGAATATCCTGTGCTACACAGGAATTCAGCTTGATCGATACGCTGAGTGTCGCAGAAAACATAGCATTAAGAAAATTACCTCAATATCATTCCGTAATATTGAAAGCGGAACTGGAACAACAGACCCGGTCACTGCTCCGGCTTGTTGGCCTCGGATATCTCAGTCCGGATACAAAAATGGAAACACTGGGAATTGCTGAACGCCAACTGGTGGAACTGGCCAAGGCGCTTTCTATGGATTGCAGGGTATTGATCCTGGATGAACCGACGGCTGCTCTCACGGCGCCGCAAACCGAGCATCTGCACAAAGTCATTACCGATTTGGCCGAGTCAGGCACCTCGGTGATATACATCAGTCATCGATTACGGGATGTACTTGAGGTATCTGATAGCGTCACGGTACTCAGGGATGGACGAATCATAACGACCGCGCCGGCAAAGGCCTTGAGTGTGTCCCGGCTTATGGAATATATGAGTGGCCATATTCCTCAGGGAAACAGCAAGTTACCCGCTGCCACAGCAAACCGCTCGGCTGTTCTGGAAGTCAATCGCATAACAACCGGAGAACTTCCCCACGAAATCAGTTTTGCCTGCTACGAGGGGGAAGTAATCGGTATCGCCGGTTTATCCGGCTCCGGACGCAGTGAATTACTCAATGCATTGTTCGGCTTGACTCCACTGGCAGGAGGCCGTATCAACCGGCATAGTGCAAATGGAGAAACAGAGGTCAGGAACCCGACTATGGCAGTAAGAGCAGGGATGGCATACCTGGGCGAAGATCGGCAGTCTATGGGCCTATATCCAGGCCTTTCAGTTCTGACTAACATGATGATTCCGGGCGCCCCGCACGTCTTTACGTCATTAGCCCTGCTGGATGACAGAAGCGAAAAAGATGTTGGCGACAAATTAGTCTGCGCGTTAGGCATTAAATGCCGTAGTCTGGGTCAGGACATAGATCAACTGAGCGGGGGGAACCAACAGAAAGTACTTATTGCACGGTGGCTTCATTGCGAATCGGACATATTGTTGTTTGATGAGCCCACCAGGGGGATCGACGTCGGCGCGAAAAACACTATTTACAACCTCATCCATGAATTGCGGAATCAGGGAAAGACCGTACTGTTTACTTCAAGCGAGATTGAAGAGCTTATGCTGGTAAGCAATCGCATATTTGTATTGTCAGACCGTAAACTCGTCGGCGAATTTAACCGGGATAATTGGTCCGAAGCAGGTATACTTGCGGCGTCTTTCAGCGAATTCACTACGCAAGTTTCAGGCATTACACAGTAAAACAACTGACCAGAGATTTGGTTACGGCGTGGACTACATCAGGTTTATCAGGACACACGGGAGGGAAAATTTTATTGTAGTTTCCCTGCTTCTCCTGATTCTTTTTTTCAGCCTTGTTTCAGATAATTTTTTTTCATTTGTAACACTTACAACTATTCTTAACCAGCTACCCGCATTAACAATTGTCACTGTCGGTATGACGCTCGTTCTTATTGTCGGGGGCATTGATTTATCAGTTGGTTCCGTACTCGGTTTCAGCGCCACAGTTGTAGGAGTAGCGTTGCTGCATTGGGGCCTTCCCCTGTACGCTGCCTGCCTCCTCGGGATAGGCGCAGGTGTACTCTGTGGCTCCATGAATGGCATTCTCGTGGCCTATCTTTCTCTCCCCTCTTTTATCGTGACTTTGGGAATGCTGGAAATGGCGCGTGGTCTGGCCTATATCACGACGAACTCACAAACAATGTATATAGGCGCCTCAATCCAGAAACTCGCGTTGCCGATAGCAGGAACAGGCGTTTCCGTTGCATTAATCTTTGCCCTTGCGACGGTCATCGTGGGCCAGTTTATTTTGACCAGAACAGTACTAGGGCGCTATATCACGGCCACGGGCACCAATGCCCAGGCAGCAAGGATGTCCGGGATCGATACAAGACGCTATCGCCTGCTTGTACTGGCTGTGTCAGGCGCTCTGGCAGGTCTCGGAGGCGTATTCAACGCCGCCTACCTTGGGTCAGCCGATCCGAATGCCGGCTCCGGTCTGGAATTGGCTGCGATTGCCGCGGCTGTTATTGGCGGCACAAGTTTAATGGGTGGCCGCGGCACTATCATCGGCGCATTCGCAGGAGTCCTGATCGTCGCGATACTGCAGAACGGACTGGCGCAGATAGGCGTATCCGAACCGGCAAAACGTCTGATAACGGGGGGAGTGATCATTATTGCTGTTTTTCTCGACAGTTGGCGGATACGCAGGGGCAGGCAACACGGATAGACATAATGCTTACCGGACTACTTGACGGGACAGGCTACCCATGATTTAATTGTTGCTTATCTTATTATAGAAGATAGATATGCGACAATATATTGCCCGTCCCGACCTGCTCGCCGCGGTTATCGGCGGGCTCTCAGAGGCGCCGGTGGTAGCCTTGTTGGGGGCTCGGCAGGTTGGCAAGACTACTCTGGCCGAGCAGGTGGTGTCCGGGTGGCCAGGGTCGTCCACGGTTTTTGACCTTGAGGTGGCTACAACGCGGCAAGCGCTATCTGTAACTCCGGAGAAGCTACTCCGTGAGAGCGAGGGTTTGGTTGTCCTTGACGAGGTGCAACGGATGCCGGCACTGTTTGAAGTACTGCGTCCGATCTGTGACAGCTGGAACCGGAAAGCGGTCTTTCTGCTGTTGGGTAGCGCTTCCTGGGACCTGATAAAAGGGGTTTCTGAAACGCTGGCTGGGCGGATTCTCTTTGTTGACGCAGGAGGCTTGTCTCTTACCGAGGTAGGTCCACAAAACCAGGACCGGCTGTGGATGCGCGGCGGTTTTCCACGAGCCTGGCTGACGCCATCAGCGGCGGCATGGACGCGTTGGATGCAATCCTT
>JAAXHV010000687.1 GCA_012270695.1 Gammaproteobacteria bacterium
TCCAGGTTATGATTGAACACGTCGGGCGGCGCTTCACCCAGTTTTTCCAGCGCAATGTCCATGCGGCGGCGGAAATCCGGGGTCAGTATCTCGATCCTCGTAGCAGGCGTTTCCCGGCGCACGGCGCGGATACAATCCCTGAAATGCCCCGCCCCACCGTCACGCAGGTCATCCCGGTCAACGGAGGTGATGACGACGTATTTCAAGCCCATTAACCTGACCGCGTCGGCCAGGTGCCCGGGCTCGTCCCGGTCCAGGGGTTGGGGACGGCCGTGGGCAACGTCACAAAAAGGACAGCGCCGGGTGCAGGTATCGCCCATGATCATGAAGGTAGCGGTGCCGCGTGCAAAACACTCACCCAGGTTGGGACAGGAGGCCTCCTCACACACCGTGTGCAGAGCGCGGTCACGCAACAACTGCTTCAGCTCAAACACTTTGGGATCACTGGGCGCTTTCGCCCTGATCCAGTCAGGCTTTCTGGGCGGCTTTCCCTCCATGGGCATAACCCTGATCGGGATACGCGCGGTTTTGAATTTTCCGCGCCGCTCTGTCTTTGTCAGGTTATTCAGTGCTGCTGCCTTCATCATTACAGGTATCAGTTTACACCCGCGGCCAGGGTTCCGGGAAAAGAAATCTTCCTTTCATCATACATTTCGACCTCATTGTATCCGAACTGTTCCAGCAGGCAGGGCAAAAACTTTTCAAGCGCGTCCTCTGCCGATAACCTGATTCCCCAATCTTCCAGTTGAGTTACCTCCAGCCCCGGGTAGCCGCAGGGATCAATGCGCCGGAAAGGAGACAAATCCATACAGACATTGAGAGCCAGGCCGTGATAGCAACATCCCTTTCTTACCCGCAGGCCCAGGGCCGCGATCTTCTTACCTGCCAGGTACACGCCCGGCGCGCCCTGCCGCAGCGTCGCTTCCAGGTCGAAGGTAGCGAGGAAATCAATGACCGCTTGCTCCAGCAGGTTGACGAAGCGCTTGATGGATACGCCAAGCCGCTTCAGG
>JAAXHV010000688.1:0-438 GCA_012270695.1 Gammaproteobacteria bacterium
GCAGGTAGAATCAGACCTGCTCCAATCACCCGGTTTCCATTGGAAGACTACCGGTCAGCGCTCGCACAGGTTCGAGACCGAACGGCGCACGGCAGGCTTGTCCTGGACACAGCACTTGATCGGGATAAATCGAAGCGCTATATTCCTCAGAACTTCCAATAGCATGGAGATATAACAGGAGAGAGATATGAACCGGAGGGATATGAACAAGGAATCCACTGATTTTACTGATCAAAACAGCATAATAGCCTATAAACTCGGGACACGGGCTGCTGAGGTGCGGGTTCTCAAGTGGGCCGCTGCCATCGCGATTATTGCGCATTTCGCCTTATATGGTTACCTTGCCCAACAGGTGAGTTCGTTGCAAGCAGGGCAAATTAAAATTTTGGAGCGTTTGGCAAGTATGGAACAACGTGTTGCCAGTAACGAACAAAAAAT
>JAAXHV010000688.1:465-1579 GCA_012270695.1 Gammaproteobacteria bacterium
CACATCAAGCGCGCGCCCCTGTCACCGATGACGATGTGGTAAATCCAGCCTTTCTCCCGCATTGACCGGTGGACGGCTTCAGGGAGGCTGACAAACACAGCATTGCTATCGACCGGCGCCAATAGTTCGGCTTCAGCAAACTGTTCCAGGCCGGCGGCCAGTACGGCTGCGCATTGGTTTGCGTGGCGTGCGTGTTTCAGCCATGCATCGTTTTCGAGCAGGCCTACCCAGGGTGCGGTAAGAAAGCGCATCTTTGATGCCACGTGGCCGGCCTGTTTACACCGGTGCCCGAACTCACTGGCCAGGGATTTGTCGAAAAAAACAATAGCCTCCCCGACCGGCAAGGCCAGCTTGGTTGCCCCGAAAGAGAGTACCTTCACCCCCGCCTGCCAGGTTACCTGTTTCGGTGTTACGCCCAGGGCGGCCACGGCATTGGCAAAGCGGGCGCCATCTATATGGAAGTGGAGGTTATTATCACCTGCCACCTTGCCGATGGCCTTTATTTCATCCACTGTATAAACGGTGCCCATTTCCGTGGATTGGGTGATGGACACGGCCCGATGTATCTGGTAGTGAAAATCGAAGGGCTGTTGCAAAACCCGTTCAATATCGTCGGGTTGTATCTTCCCGGCCGCGCCATCCAGAACTTCCATGCCGGTACCACCGGAGAAAAAAGCAGGACCGCCGCACTCGGCGGTAGCGATGTGGGAAAGTCTGTGGCAGATAATCTTGTGCTGGGGCCGACATATACCGGCCAGGGACACGGAATTGGCCGCGGTGCCGGTGAAGACAAAGTATACGTCACAGTCCGTCTCAAATACTTCACGGATGAGGTCGGAGGCTTTTGCGGTCCATTGATCCTCGCCGTAAGCCGCGGCAAACCCCTGGTTGGCAGCGGCCAGGGCATCCCAGGCCTCAGGAATGATCCCGGCGGTGTTGTCGCTGGCGAAGTGGTATTTCAGTTGCATGGATAGTGTCTTTGAATCGACTGATCGTACGGACTGCGCAAAATACCCCGTTCGGTGATGATACCGCTGAGCAGGTCATTGGGCGTAATGTCGAACGCGGGGTTGCCGGTTTTCACGTTATCCGGTGCGGTCCGGTGTCCGCCCCA
>JAAXHV010000689.1 GCA_012270695.1 Gammaproteobacteria bacterium
AGCGCGCGCATCAGCGTATCCGCCAGTACATTGCCTGGAGAGACGCGCGCCATTGTCGGTACCGGGAAAACCGGGTTCGCCAGCGACCCCCTGGGGGCCGTGATGTGTATCGGACGGTACAATCCCGCATTCTGCGGGATATCGCCGTGCACCTCCGTATCCAGCAGGATGGAGCGCAGGGTCAGCCAGATGGAAACATCAACCGTTCCGATGAACGGCATATTGATGGCATGGCCCTCCACCTGGTCGGCCGTGCCTGTCAGGTCAACCGTCAATTCGGACCCGGCAACAGTGACGGTAACTTTTATGGGCAGTAATTGTAAATCGGGGTCCGAATGATCCAGGTAACCATCCACTACGCCGGTTGCGGAGTAGCTACCGTCAGGTATTTTCTCTATCTGTGTCCTCATCAAACGCTCGGAATAATCAAACAGGTCTTCAACCGCTTCCCGCAGGACATCCAGCCCGAATCGGTCAATGAGAGCGACGAAGCGTTCAGCCCCGACACGGCAGGCGGCAATCTGGGCCTCCATGTCTCCCACTATCAAATCGGGGACACGGACGTTATCCCGTATCAATTGCCATACGGCGCCGTTACTGACACCCTGGTCTTCCACTTTTATGGCCTTGAACTGCAGGCCTTCAGCGTAGGCGTCGGCACAATTGGAAACGCCGACGCTCCCCGGTTCGCATGAGCCGATATCGAGGTGATGAGCTGTCGTCATTGCGAAGCCGATGTGTTCCCCGGCAGGGAACACGGGGACGCAGAAGCCGATATCGGGGCTGTGGGAAGCCCCGTTGTACGCATCATTGTGAATGATCACGTCGCCTTCGCGCAGGACGTCGCCACGCGCCTGTAATTGTTTCATTATTCCCTGGACATAACCGGGGATGGGACCGGACTGCAGTGGCGTACTCTTCTTGCATTCGCAGAGTTGCCGGCCTTGCGCGTCACACAGTGCCGCGCCGAAGTCCTCGGATTCGCGGATGATGCTGGAATAGGACATGCGCATGAGTTTGTATCCCATTTCAACTGCGATGTTTTCCAGGGCGCCGTAGATAATACTGGCGGTGACGGGATCTACCCGTGTGGCGCTTGATTGTGGATTGTTTTGAAGACCGGCCATGTTCATTTTTTACGGATAATTTTGTTTTCGACGGTGTGCAAGACCTGTTTTCCGTGAACCTGG
>JAAXHV010000690.1 GCA_012270695.1 Gammaproteobacteria bacterium
CACCTGGCCGCGGTATATCGTAACTTCGATTGGGATGAATCGCTGAATATTGTTAAAAAAGCGGCACGACTTTCCGACAGGGTGATTCATAATCAGCAAGTACAGACATCAACACAACTGAAAGTGAAAACTGACTGACAACACTCTTTATGCCGGTTCATAAACGACTTCGCAGGTTCAACACTAAAGAGACATATCCTGAGCAAAACCTGGATAATGATCTTTGCCAGGCCGTGATAGCCGGTAACACCATCTTTCTGCGTGGTCAGGTTGGGACTGACTTAAACGGCAATCTTGTTGGCGCCGGTGACCCGGCGGCACAGGCAGATCAAGCGATGAAGAATGTCGAGCAACTATTGCGAGAGTCAGGCAGTGAGCTGGCACATATTTGCAGGATGCAAGTCTATGTTACCGACCGCTCTTATCGCGAACCGGTTTATCGTGTGCTGGGCAGGTGGCTGAAGGGTGTTTATCCCGTTTCAACGGGTTTGATTGTACAGGGTTTAGCCAAACCTGAATGGCTGATGGAGATAGAGGTAACAGCGGTCATTCCTGAATAGTTACTATGACTTTTTCAATCGTTGCAAAGTGCCGTCAATCGGAACAATATGGCATTGCGATCACATCTTCCAGTATATGTGTTGCCAGCCGATGCCCATGGGTGAGATCCGGAGTTGGCGCAGCATCCACCCAGAATATCACTTTACCGTCTTTAGGCCCTGCTCTTCTGGATAAAATGGCGCAGGAGAAAAGTGCCGATGAGGCGATGCACGAAGTAATGGGTAACGAAGTCAATGCGGATTACAGACAGGTGATTGCCGTGGATAATCAAGGCAGGACAAGCGGATTCAACGGCAGCAAGTCACTTGGAATCAATAACATCTCGCAGGGAAAAAACTGTATTGCCGCGGGTAATTTATTAAGCGCCATTGAAGTCACGGAGGTGATGATCGACGAATTTCTTGCAGCGGACAAAACCAGGCTGGCTGATCGTTTACTCGATGCGATGGATGCGGGCCTGAAAGCAGGTGGCGAAGCAGGACCTGTACACTCAGCCGGCTTGCTGGTCGTCGGTGAGAATAGCTGGCCCCTGATAGACCTGCGCGTTGACTGGACAGACAATAATCCATTGGCCGAACTTCGCTACTTATGGGATAGATATGCCCCGCAAATGGATGATTATATATCACGGGCAATCAACCCTTCGTCAGCCCCGGCTTATGGTGTCCCGGGTGAAGGGCAACGGTGAGCGCAGGTTAAAATTTTCCAGCCGAATTGATCAGGCAAACAGGCTGCCGGGGTCCAGCGCCTGTTTGAGCCTGCTGCGCAGTTCTGTCATGCCGGCGTTATCATAGCTTGCCAATCCCGACTTCGACGGTTTATTTCGCTAACTGATTGATTTGATTGAAGACGCGTTGGCCCGTAGGCACTACATTTGCCGCATAGTCAGGATGGAGAGTTGGATTATTTGAGCTCGTAAGGCGTCGTGGAATGGGTTAAGCCCATCACTTTGTACAATCGCCTGCCCACCTCACTGAGGGCAGAGGGGATGACATAGCGGCGTTGGGTCTGTTTGTGTTCCAGGATACTGTGCTGAACATGGGTCAGGGCAGTGCAGATGGCCTCGGGGGAGACCGGTCTGGCTTGCAGGGCCAGCCGGTATTGCAGGTGCCGGACACACACCTGAATTCATCCTTGGCATGGCTGTTTCGTGAGACTACAGGAAGGAAAAATCTCGGTGGCGGGATGCTAAAAGCCGAGGCAACTGACATGAAAGCATTGCCAATCGGCTTCAGCTTTGACTTTGCTGACGAAGCCAAAGCAGTGTTCAATCGGTTGAAGCGTAGAGCCCCATTACCACTTGCACAAGAAATTTGCACTGATGAGCATAGTGCCATAGACCAGATGATATTCGGCTACTTCGGTTTTTCTGAGTTGCTGAACGACACGCGGGAGCAATTGCTCAATCAGGTAGCTTTTCGTAATCGCAGATCATCTTTGTAGTTAATCCCCAGCAACGAGGCAACGTCCATAGAAGAGATTAAGATTGTAGAGAATACAAAATAAATCACACTTACTCCGCCTTAACACGTGTCTCCGGGTTAAAAAATGTCGCATTAAAATTGTTCAGCGCTCGTTTCGGTCACGGTCCAGTTCCTCCTGTAGGTCGTGTAGTGGCGCGACAGGTGTCGGTGTTGGAGGTTCGCCGCTGCCTGAAGACTCAGTTGGCGCTAACCAGTCTTTGCGCACCGCTTCCGCCTTCAACTCTTCCTCTTTCTGCAACACGTGCGTCATCAGCGAGGGAATCCCTGCTAACCAGGTGTAGGTGACGTGTTCCGGATCATCCACTCCCGCTTCTGCCATGGCCACGGCAATCGGGGGTTTCCAGATGTAACCGGTGGCAGCGAGGTCATTCTGAAACGCGGTAATACTCTGGCCTTGCTCGATCGGACCGGGCGGCAACTTGCCGGCAGAATAAAGGTAAGACTGTATCACCGCATTCAACCGGCCCTCCGTCAAAGCGCCGGTGCCCGCCTGTGCCGCCCGCGTCACCGCGGCGGCCAGCGACTGCAGCCCCGCTTCTTTAATCTGCCGGCGGGCATCTTCGTAGTGGTCGAGCTGCATTTGCAGGAACTTCGGGCGGGCCTGTTCCAGAAGGCTGGAGTCAATCCGACGCACTGGATTGTCGCCGGCCTCGGCTTCGCGTAAACGCTCAGTCAGCGCCTGCCCCCAACATTGCAGGAAGTGCGGGTAACCCTGGCTGTCGATAACTACCTTGCGCACTATGTCCTCATCCACCTGGATACGGTGCGTTGCAAACGGCTCAATGATCGCCTTCCGGGACCCAGCCGCATCCAGTCGCCCAATCCCAAGTCTCTCCGAACGGGTCCAGAAGGTGGCGCCCATGTCACCGAGGCGTTGCTCCAGCCCAGGTGTGCCGGCCAGCACCAACAGGAATGGCGCCTTAGCGCGTACTTTCTGGCTGGTGTTCAACAGCACGCGCCCGAACTCAAGGTCCAGCGTGTGCGCCTCGTCCAGTAGCACAACCAGCGGCTTCCCCTCCTCCCCCTTGCTACAGCGCTCTGTCAACAAGTGAGTCAACATCCTCGTCTCCCCACCCAATTGCCACTTGAGATTCCCTAATCCCAACGGAGTAAACTCGACCCCATCGGGTAGAAACTTCTTCCATCCCTCGCGGGGCGCCAACAGGCCGGTCAAGTCATCCACACTCT
>JAAXHV010000691.1 GCA_012270695.1 Gammaproteobacteria bacterium
TTTCTATAGTAAACTATGAACCTTACCGGCTCACTGATTTAACATCAACCAACTGTGATGAAACCGCTGATATGGAGCAAGCCGGCCGGTACAGGCAGCTGACCTGATTAGTTGATGGCACGCAAAATAACCAAACCATGAGCGCTAAACACATCTATGAAGCCGGTCTGGGCAAAAACCCGGCCAACTACGTGCCGTTGTCGCCACTGACCTTTATCGAACGGGCTGCGTCCGTCTATCCCGACCATATTTCTGTCGTCCATGGGGAAACACGTTTCACCTGGGCCGAGACCTATGCGCGCTGCCGGCGTCTGGCTTCGGCGTTGGGAAAACGGGGTATTGGTAAAAACGACACGGTTTCAGTCATGTTGCCGAACATACCGGCCATGTATGAAGCACACTTCGGTGTGGGCATGGCAGGCGCCGTGCTGAATGCGCTCAATTACCGGCTGGATGCAGACGCCATTGCGTTCATGCTGGAGCACGCTGAAGCCAAGGCGATTATTACCGATCGCGAATTTTCCACTGTCATCAAGGCAGCCCTGGCAAAATCGGACCGGGACCTGATAGTCATTGACGTCGATGATCCCATGCACGAGGGAGGCGAGTTGATTGGTGAGATTGACTATGAATCTTTCCTGCTGGAAGGAGAGCCTGATTTTGCCTGGAGCCTGCCGGAAGACGAGTGGGACGCGATCGCATTGTGCTACACCTCCGGCACCACCGGTAACCCGAAAGGGGTGGTGACCCACCACCGCGGCGCGTACCTGAACGCGATTTCCAACCTGCTTGTGTGGAATACCACCGCCCATCCTGTTTACCTGTGGACCCTGCCCATGTTTCACTGCAATGGCTGGTGCTTTCCCTGGGGCATTGCCGCGGTGACCGGAACAAACGTCTGTCTGCGCGCAGTAAGAGCTGACGCCATTTTCTCACTCATCAGGGAAGAGATGGTGGACCATCTTTGCGGCGCGCCCATCGTATTGAACCTGTTGGCCAACGCGCCGGCTGAATTGAAACAGGGGATTGACCAGCAGGTTAAAGTGATGACCGCGGCATCGGCGCCGCCGCCCGCGGTGTTGCAGGCCATGGAAGAAATGAATTTTCCCGTCACACACGTGTACGGTCTTACTGAGATCTACGGGCCGGCTGTAGTTTGCGACTGGCATGATGAATGGAACAACTTGCCCATAGAGAAGCAGGCTGAAATCAAAGCGCGACAAGGTGTGCGCTATCCGTTGCAGGAGGCGGTGATGGTGGCGGACCCCGAGACCCTGGAACCGGTCCCGATGGACGGTGAAACCGTGGGTGAGATCTTCCATCGCGGCAATATCGTCATGAAGGGCTACCTGAAAAATCCGGGGGCGACAGAGGAAGCATTCACAGGAGGCTGGTTTCACAGCGGTGACCTGGCCGTCTGGCATGAAGACGGTTACGTGGAGATCAAGGACCGCTCCAAAGATATTATTATTTCAGGCGGGGAAAACATTTCCAGCATCGAGGTGGAAAATACGCTGTACCGCCATCCGGCTATCATGGAGGCTGCCGTAGTCGCCAGACCCGATGAGAAATGGGGCGAGGCGCCTTGCGCATTCGTGACCCTGAAACAGGGGAAACCCCTGACCGAAGAACAGGTGATTGAGTTCTGCCGCGCCAACATGGCCCGGTTCAAGGTGCCCAAAACCGTCATCTTCGGCCCGTTGCCCAAGACCTCCACCGGCAAGATTCAGAAATTCATTCTGCGCGCAAGAGCGCAGGAAAGGAGCGGCTGAAGGCCAGCCCGCATGATGAACAAATTGTCGCGACATGTTAACAACATACAAATCTAAGGGCATCTAGCGCTCTGGAAAGAAATGCAGGCTAAGTTTGATATCACCAGCAATGAATTGAGGGAGATCCTGTCAACCAACAAGCGGGTTGCTCTGGTCGGCTTGTCGAATGACCCGATGCGGCCCAGCTACTTCGCCGGCAAGTACCTGCAGGAACACGGGTTTGACATCGTTCCCGTCAATCCGAACTACCAGGAGATATTGGGAGAGACCTGTTATCCGGACCTGGTATCCATACCGGGGAAAGTGGACGTAGTCGACCTGTTTCAACGACCGGAGCGGGTCATGCCGTTTGTGCGCCAGGCCATTGAGATCGGCGCGCGGGTCGTCTGGATGCAGCTCACCATCATCAATGAGGAAGCAGCGGAACTGGCGCGCAACGCCGGATTGAAAGTGGTCATGGACCGCTGCATGAAGATCGAATATGCCCGCTTGTACGGCGGATTGAACTTTGCCGGCGTGAATACCGGGGTAATCACGGCCAAACGCCCCCTTTTCATAAATCGATAATTTTTACCACAGAGTGCTCAGAGAACACCATGGCTGATAAA
>JAAXHV010000692.1 GCA_012270695.1 Gammaproteobacteria bacterium
TGTCACTTTTTCCGGGTAACGCAAGCCGAATTCGAGAGCGATTTCGGCGCCGGTATGTACACCGATTACCGTTGCCGGCGGGAGTTGAATGGCATCGGTAAACTCGTCCAGCGCGTCAGCTATGTCCTCAATTGTCGGTGTTTCCATCGGCAGCCGGTCGGACAAACCGAAGCCGGGACTGTCAGGCGCGATCACGCAGTGTTTGGATTTCAGCTTTTCCGCCAACGGTATCATGGCGGCGGAAGACTGAGGCGATTGGTGTAACAAGAGTACTGCAGGGCCAGCGCCCACAGAGCGGAAATGCACCAGCCGCTCACCCACGCTCACATAATGCCGCTTAACCCGCATATCTCACCATGGCCTACAAGTTCGATGTACTCACCGGCGGCGCCGACCAGCACTCCGGCGCAGCGTCCCTGGTAAGGGAAAGCCGCGCGTTTGCCAGGCGCAGTGAGGTAAGGCAGATCCGGTTGCAACTGGTTTACTTCAAACGTCACCATGGCAATCCCGGGAGGCAGTGAACCGGGAGCAGCATCTCTGGCGGATGCCCCATCGGGGTAGCGGTCCAGTTCGATTAAAAAACGTTCCGATATTTGTGCAATCGATATTTCGTGCCGGGTTTCAGCCGGCATGTTATAGGCCTCCGATAATACACCGATACGATACAGCATGGGTGGTGTCACCTGCAGGCCCAGGGTAGTCCGATAAAATTCATTCAGCGCAGCATGCTCACGGGCGCCGACAACCATGATGAAAACCCGGTCGATAAAGGAGCGGGCAGGTTGTAACCCGAAACCGGATTTTTCCGGATCGCTGATGTTGGTGAAATAAATCAATTCATTAGCGGGGCCGATGGCCTGCATGGCTTTGATATTCTTCTTTTCCGTGAGGAAACGCGGTGGTCCGACGATTTTAAAATAGGGAGACCGACTCAGTATTTGCGCCAGTGCGTCCGGATCCTGTACCAGTATTTCCACGGCGTTCCAGCCTTCGGTTTTCATGGATTCAAACGTGGTAGCGGAGGTATCTTCGATAAACCGCAGGTAAACCGGCTCGTTACTGGAAGGTTGCAGCGTGATGTAGCGACGACCACTGAGTGAGGCGGCGGCCCAGCTGGCGGCCAAGGCAGATGAAACCGTGCCCCGGTCAACTACCTGGTAACTCAGTTCATCATGGTAGGCTTGCTCGACCTGCACCAGGTTTGCCGCCATGATGGTCACGATGAGAATCGTTTTCAGCATCAGTCCGGATATCCGGGTCAGAACCACCAGGGGTCCCAGCTTTGAGCGCTATTTTCAATCAGCGCCTTGGTCCGCAGGAACCGCTTGATGGATGCCGGCCCCATACGCGACCCCCCCATACCGGACAGTTTGAATGCCTGTTTTTCGCCTTCGTGGATGATACCGGTCAGCGCGGCATCGTTAATGCTGATCCCACCGGCATCCAGTTTAGCGGCGATAGTCCGTGCGCGCCGGGTGTCATTGCAAAAGACGGCCGCGGAGAGACCGTAGATCGTATCGTTGGCCAGGTCAATCGCCTCCTGTTCCGTTGTAAAAGCCATGATGGGCAGTATCGGCCCGAAGGTTTCCTCAGTCATCACCAACATGTCATGATTGACGTTGGATAATACGGTCGGTTGGCACCACAGGCCGCCTTCGTGCTCAATAATTTTGCCGCCGCACTCTATTCTGGCGCCTCTGGCCGCGGCATCCCGCAGGTGATTTTCAATGATGTATCGTTGTCGTTCGGATATGATTGGGCCGATTTCACCCTCGTCGATATTGATATGATTCAGTTTCAGGGAACGGGCTTTGGATGTGATTGCTGCTACCAGCTCGGGATAAATTGAGGTTTCGGCGTACACGCGTTCGATCGATAAGCAGGATTGCCC
>JAAXHV010000693.1 GCA_012270695.1 Gammaproteobacteria bacterium
GAGGAGAATTATATCAAGGATTAAATTTCGTGCCTGCTTTTTGTCGATGATATAGCGAAATGCGGGTTAAGGAAGTTCCGTAAGAATCTCTTTCAGGGACTTACGTTCTGCGCCTGGAACCTCAGCAGGGAAACCGTACCAGAACAGGCCCACCACTTCTTCCCGCGAAGGATCAGCGCCGATGATATCGTAGAAAGACAGGCTGCGGGTCACTGCGCCGGTAGTCCATTTCACGCCGATTCCGCCATCCCACAGGATCAGCATCAGGTTCTGGGCGACGCAGCAACAGGAGGCGTAGTTTTCCCGCATGGTGACCTCATCATCCGACTTACTGCAGGTCAGGACCAGCCAGCCGGGCACTTCGCGCCAGCGCCTGAGTTTTATCTGTGCCGCTCTTTCACCCTGTTTGTCATTGACGAGTTGTGCGTTCAGCAGGCAGATACGCTCCTTGCTTTCCGCTCCCGGCAGGTAGAACCGCCAGGGTTGCGTCAGGTAATGATTCGGCGCCCAGATGGCCTGTTCCAGGGCGGCGCGGATTGTAGCTTCATCGGGTCCGGTTCCAGGCTTGAACTGGTGGATGGTACGTCGGCTCCTGATAAGGTCCATTATAGTCCATTTGTCTGATGTGTGTTTTATACTCATGACAGCGGCATTCATGATACGGGCAAGTTGTACAGGAAACAAGCTGCATGCTTTTGGATCCTGGCCACCGATCCAGCGGGGACAGATTTGTAATCCCCCCTGTCGCCTCTCACAAAGAATATGCGGTTTCCATGAAGAAACAACGGGATATTAAGTAATACTTAAGTATTACTTAATATTGACAATTAACATCATAGATGATAAAGTTTATTCTGAAGTACGAGCTTCGTATAACATGAAGAGGGGATTAATGATGAATATGAAACGCAATATCATAAAGATAGTCGTTTCCACCTGTTTCCTGGCGGCCTTCGCTGCTCCATCTTTAGCCTTGGACTGTATTGCTCCGGTGCCCAGTTGTACTGTTGTGAAGACTTTGGAGGCGAAAAAAATTGTGGTGTCGAATTATTGCGAAACGAAAGTGGCACTCCAGATCCGTTGCGAGAACTGTTTTAGCGGAGTCATAAAGCTTAACGCCAATAGCCAGTCAAATTTTACGATGGGTCCTCCGATACCCAAGAACCCGGCTCTACCGTCATATTACACGGGCCTGAACTGTTGTCCGGCGTATGGGGATGGATTTGCTTGTCCTCAGGCCAGGCCAGAAAGGACGTGATGAACGCTCCAGCACCGGGGAAGCAGGCTCTGGCGTCATACTTGACAGGGGGTATTGCGTCACGTTTAACACCATAGATGATAAAGTTTATCCTGAAGTACGAGTTTCGTATAACATGAGGAGGGGATTAATGATAAATATGAAACACAATATTATAAAGACAGTCGTTTTTACTTGTTGCCTGGCGGCCTTCGTTGCTCCATCTTTGGCCGCGGAGTGTAATGATCCGAGACCCGGTTGTGTTGCTCTGAAGACTTTGGAG
>JAAXHV010000694.1 GCA_012270695.1 Gammaproteobacteria bacterium
GGGATTAAAGGACCGCCGAATGTCTGCTTATGACGTTTTCCATCTTCATCATAGAAAAACAGCATACCGCCGAAACGACTGTCCGGATCGTATATCAGCAACGCCAGGCGCTCAGTCTCCCAGGCAGCATCGGTTGCAACGATAGTCAAAGCCCTTGTCTCACCCGGTTGTATGGGCGTATCGTCGTCAACGTTCAGGCCATTCAGAGCGATCAGGTCCTGTGGATATGGCCCGACGTCCGGAGCGACCCCCGCGTTTAACCAGCGGATGGATGCCGTCGCGAATTCGCCCAGTCTTACCGGGCTGGATGCCCCGTTGGTCACGTCGATTGTCATCCTGACGCTACGGCCGGGAATATCGTAGTGGGCTTCCTGCAATTCAACCTCAACCACGTCATCATCAATGGGTAACGGATCCAGTTCCATCAGGCCCGCCTGCAGGGGAATGGTGATCGGGTATTTATCGAGGGTACTGAAATAGCCGTAAGCAACTAACGCCAATGTCAGTGCACCCAGTCCCAGCCCTACTTTTCTGTCCATGGGCGTAATGAGTTCATCTTCCCGTCCTTGACGCAACAGGATATTCCTGCCAGCCAATAACGGCCTGCGCAGCCACCATACCAGCCAGAATGCACCGAGGACTGCCCATAATATGTGCCAGTTGCGCACCCTGCTCCAGCCCCAGGTCTCGAGATTCACCGTTTCGCCCGTAAGAGTGGTCACAGGGTTGACGAAATCTGCCGCGTCGCCTGTAACTTCAACCCAGTTACCCGGACCGGCATTCGGTCCGCCATCCTTGATGTTCAGCATGGGATGTACATGGTGCATGCCGGGGCGGCGCGCCTTCAGCAGAATTTTATACTCGTAGTCCCGGCCGATTTCGTAACTGGCGGAGCGCACCATCGGTTTGCCGTTTACCCAAACGCCTTTACGGACAAACACCGGACCGGGGACATATACGTGCATGAAAGCAACGTCGGGCCTGGCGATGGCCTCCGGCCAACCGGTATGCAGGTGAAATTTACCCGACAGGACCACCTCCTCATTGACTGCCACCTTATCCGTGGACCACTCTGTATCGTACCATTGTACGCTGAGCATACGCAGGAAAGGCTCCTGCGAGCGTTCACCGTGGGCGTTGACCAGTGATACGGGCGCTATCGACAGCAGGATTAATGAAATAACACCCAGGTTTGTAATTTTACGTCTCATTTTATCTTCCTCGTGTTCATCGACTCAGTACATTAATTCAAGTTGCAGCAGAGTGAATCAAATCCTGCCTTTTATAAACTTGACCGAAGAGACAAGTTTTGCAAACTGGTTAAAGACAAAATAAACGAGAATGCAAGCAAAGGCGCAGAAAAAGGCCGACACCGGCGTCACGTCCTGGCCGAACGTTCGCAGTGTTCCTTTCTCTATTATTCGAATATATTCCGGCGTACCCGTCCGTATATATTCAAACCCCTGGACATCTGCGATTGACATCAGTACACCGTGATATTCGACGGGTAGGTGGAAAGCGCCCAGCATATACCACTGGGAAGGATAAAAGAGTATGCCCCACGACCAGGCCCCTAATACGGCAGTCAGCACATAGCTGTTTGTGAACATGAGGACCAGGTCGAGAATGATGGCGCTGGGGAGTAAGGTGCCGGGCCAGACAAAATTCAATGGATAGTACACCCAACCAGCGAAATTGTTGACCCTGTCAATCCACTGGCCCAGCAACAGGCACACGACCATCAAGGTGGCGCCAAAGGGTACACGGCAATGCTGCCACAGTATATATTGACCCACAACGGGGAAGACGAGCGAGGACAGCGGGATGACGAATAACCACCATCGGCGATCCTTCCAGTCAGTCCAGAAAGTCCAGTCACCAACCGATAACATCGCATGCAGGTGATGGATACCGGTTAACAAGGTTATGAAAATAAAAACGAGAATATAGTCAAATGCTCGATGTACTCGATAAGCCTCTGCATAGGAATCAACGCCAGGCGCTACTGTTCTCATAGCTACTCCCCCTTCATCAAGTTAGTCATAGCTTGTTATTAGTTACGTAAAAAAAACCGCCGGCGTGTAACCTAAGCCGGCGGTTTCTAAGACAGCTTTTTCAGTCCACCATATTGTGGTGATGCGGCATGGGCTCATTCGTAATTTCCTTAGCTTCGAAATTCGTAAGCTGGATCACACGATACATGAGCTGCAGCATCAACCCACCCAGGGCCAGACCGGTCCAGGACAGAGTCACAAACCCCCAATGCAACGGGGCGCTGAATAACTCTTCCATAAACCAGAACGTGTGGCCCCATTCATTCAAACCGACATTCGGCAGGATGAGGAAGGGTCCCACAACCGCTATGGTATGAGGTAACGAAATACCTTCAGCAAACTGCGGCAGCCTGGTCCTTGCGTAGAGCCAAGAGCCTACACCAAGAATGATATAAACAGGGAAGCTCAAATAGAAGAGGATGATATGGCTGGGTGTGAAATCGGAATCCCGAATCACAGTCTGGTGCCATGCGCCATCCTGTTCTGCGAAGTAACTGGCCGCCCAATATACGGCATAGGTGTAACAAGCCAACCAGACCAGCAGTTTGAAGTGGCGACGGATTTCCTCCATCGGCTCCAGTTGGTCGAGGTGACGATCCCTGCTTTTCCAGAGATACCCCCAAACGCCAAAAGCAGCTATCGCGCCAACGGCGACTTCCGCATAGAACAGACTCATCCAATAAGTCTGGAACTCCATGGAGAATGAGTCCAAACCTTTGGTCCATGCGAAGACCTGCTCATAAATTCTGACTGCGACATACATCAAGGTGATAAATGCCACACCAAAAAGCCAATGAGCGCCGTTGATGATACCCTTAAAGCTGGTTAAGATTGGCTTTGCCTGATCTGCCTGATATTGAGCAACCGCTTGTGTAGTTGCTGACATAACATCTCCTCCTAACTTAAGGTTTAACAACAATTTGTCGACAAATATCGTCTTTATCAAGGATAGCTTTTTTAAATTGCAAATAAAAGCCCCCCCTTCATAATTTCCAGATTTTCAGCCGGTTAGGTTGATTTGGATAACTATGGATAAGGACGATTAACAAAGTATAGTACATCCTGGTTGAGACAGTCAAGCGCTTTTTACTATTTTTTTACAAATTTTGCCGCAATTCCGCACCGTATTGAACTTATATAGCCGAATCAATGGGTTACCGGGATACAGTGGCGGGAATTACCGATAAACGACGCGGTAAACCATGTCGGTATAATCATCTGAAATGTATATTTCTCCGTTGACGCCTTCAGCCACATCGACCGGCCGGCCGATGACGTCCTCATCGATTTCAAAGCCGCTGGCGAATTTACGCTCGCGGATGCCGCCGTCTTCCTGGAAATGCAACGATACAACTTCATAGCCCTGGCGTTCTGTCCTGTTCCATGAACCGTGCAGCGCCACCAACAGCGCGTGCCGGTAGTCTTCCGGCAACCGGCTGTTTTGTAGGAATGCCATCCCCAGTGGCGCGGTATGGGCTGCAAAGCCGTGCACCGGCGCAATACTCTCCCGGATTTCGGCTGACCTGCCGGCGCCGAGGTCAGGGTCGGCAACTTTGTTTCCATTGGCATACGGCCAGCCGTAAAACCCGCCCCGCTCAATTAAATTAAGTTCGCACGGAGGAAAATCATCGCCCAGGAGATCACGGCCATTATCCACGCCATAAAGTGAGCCGGTACCCGGGCGCCAGTCAAAACCGACCGTATTTCTCAGTCCGGATGCGTAAATTTCAGCTTCGGAGCCATCCAGGTTGAAGCGCAAAATCGCCGCCCGGCGCGGGTCATTTTCGATGCAGACGTTACAACTTGAACCCACAGACACGTAAATACGACCATCCGGACCGACCTTGACGCTGCGGCTCCAATGATTGCCTCCCCGTGGCAATCCGGTCACTACCTGCTCATACTCGCCGGATGTCGTGCGGTTGTTACTGTCAAACCTGATCCTGCCGAGGGCATCGGCCTCCGCTACAAACAACCAGCCAGCGTATATATCCAGGCCGTGAGGGCGGGTCAGGTTCGAGATGAGATCGATCTGGCCGTCCGTTTCACCGTCACCATCTTCATCGCGTTGCAACAGGACGACCCTGCCGGAGGCCGACAGACTGACTAATACATCGCCGCTGTCCGTGACTTCCAACATGCGGGCGCCGGCTAGTTCCTCTGCAAAAACGTTAATCCGGAAACCTGGCGGCAATACAATCCTGTCGGTCAGCAGCTGGTCATCCGGCGTATTGATGCCGGCAGGGTTGAACGGCGCGTTAGCGATAAACCGCTCCGGCAGAAACAGCCAGAATAAGACAGCGGCCAGTCCCAGGAAAAAAATATCCCGTAAAATTCGTTGCAGTGCCGGCATAAAAATCTCTATCTCCAACCCGGATTTCTCACCAATTGATGCGATGATCGCGCATCAAAAAGACCGGCGAGGGCGCATCGAGCGCAGTTTATGAAGACTGCTGATAATGCCTTATTCATAATATTACTTTAATATCCTTAATGGTACAGTTATAATCATCGCACAAAACCAATGAGGGTGGCGGTATCTGTTAACGCGGAACCCCTGGCATAATCAGAGGTTCCTTGAATAATTATTTTCATAGGAGGTAAATCATGGGTGGTATGATTCATTTTGTGGAACTGGCGCGCACACCCGTCGGTGCCGTTGTAGTACTGGTTGTGGTTATTTTGTTTGCGTTTTACGTGAAGTGGCTGCTTTCCGAACCGGACGAATAAGATCTCCGCGCGCAGAGATTTACCAGGCATCATCGTCGATGCGCTCTTTTATCATTTCAATAAAAGCTGAAACGCTTTCGTCGTCCGGGTGTTTCGGAATGATCAATGCAGTATTCGTATCTATATATACGAATGCATAACCGGGAAGTTCATCAACGCGCATTATTTTATTCCAATCGATCGTGGATCGCCCGCCCGGAGAGAATTCGACCAG
>JAAXHV010000695.1:0-979 GCA_012270695.1 Gammaproteobacteria bacterium
CAGGAACGCGCAACGCCTGACGCGCCAGGCCTACCTGGGTGTGATTTCCGGGATCAGCCGGGTGAAGGCGCTGAAGCAGGCCGTGGTCTCCAGCGAAACCGCGTTACAGGCCACCGAAGCCGGCTTTGAAGTCGGCACCCGCACCGCGGTGGACGTGGTCGCGGCGGAACGAGCCACCTCCCAGGCCAGGCGGGATTACGCCCGCGCCCGTTATGATTACCTGCTGGATACCTTGCGTCTGAAACAGGCCTCTGGAAGCCTGTCGGTGGAAGACCTGTCCCATGTGAATCGCTGGTTGAACTGACACGCTATCGGTTTCGAAATCAGCCATGATGCCTGCCGCTGAAAATTACACTTCACTATGCGATGCCGGAAATTCCGTATTGCTCATTATTGACATCCAGACGCAATTGACCGCGGTCATGCCCGCCAAGGTCCTGGCCCGACTGCAAAGAAATACAGGGCTGCTGATCAATACGGCAGAGAAGCTGGCGCTCCCCATATTTGCTACGGAACGATCGCCCGAGGGCCTGGGCATCATGGAACCGGAAATCCGGAAGTTGTTACCGCGTGCGACAAAACTATATGTAAAAACAACGTTTTCCTGTACCGGTGCCAAAAATTTTGCCGAGGACCTGACCTCAACAAAGAGAAAACAGGCCATACTGGTCGGCATGGAGGCACATGTCTGTGTATTACAGACCGCGCTTGACCTGCACAACCGGGGCTATGCGGTTTTTGTGGTAGCGGATGCGGTGTGTTCCCGGCAAAGGGAAAACTATGAAACTGCGTTACGGCGCCTGGGCAGGGCGGGGATTGTCATCTGCGATGCGGAATCCGTGCTGTTTGAATGGGTACGCGGCGCCGACGAGACGCTGTCCCAGGAAGTACAATCACTCATCCGGTGAAACTTCAATTAGGAATTACGAATTAGGAATTAAGAATTACACATGGCATACAATTCGTAATTCGTAATTCC
>JAAXHV010000695.1:1047-1826 GCA_012270695.1 Gammaproteobacteria bacterium
CCGATGTCCGCATCTGAGAACACATACAACCTGGCGCCGCGGGCCCGGACTTCCTGCAGATTGGAGTTCAATTTTCCCAGCAGGCTGTTGTTTGGCGCAACGGCAATGACCGGCATTTCGTCATCTATCAGGGCCAGGGGACCATGTTTCAATTCACCTGCCGCGTAAGCCTCTGCATGGATATAGGAAATTTCTTTCAGTTTCAAAGCGCCCTCCATGGCAACCGGCAGCATCGTTCCCCTGCCCAAAAACAAAGTATGTTGTTTATTGATAAACTCCTCAGCCAGTTTTTCCAGGCGTCCGTCCAGCTCAAGCACGTGGTTAATCTGGCCGGGCAACCTTTGCAACTGGTTGACCCATTGTAATTCTTTCTCTTTATCCAGGCCGCGCCGCCGCGCCAGAACCGTCGTCAGCATAAACAGGGCTACTAACTGGGCGGTAAACGTCTTGGTTGACGCGACGCCGATCTCTATCCCGGCCCGGGTAAGAAAAACCATATCCGCCTCGCGGGTCAAAGAACTTTCCGGAACATTGCAGACGGCAAGACTCGCCAGGTAGGGCTTGGTCTTGGCCAGCCGCAAAGCCTCGAGAACATCCAGGGTTTCACCCGATTGGGAAATGGTAAGAAACAAGGTATCAGCCGGTATCACGCTGTTGCGATAACGGTATTCGCTGGCAATATCGACACTGCATTGAATACCCTCGGCTTCCAACCAATACCTGGCAATCAGGCCCGCGTGGTAACTGCTGCCACAGGCGATGATATGAATATTCTCCAC
>JAAXHV010000696.1 GCA_012270695.1 Gammaproteobacteria bacterium
GCTTCTGTTGTTTCGCTGGGATTTGCGCCTGCAACCGGGACGAGTTGATAAAATTCAGTAACCCGGGTCGCGTCTTTCCATGCCTCATCATCCAGCACGCCATCGATTACCGGCGCTTTATCCGTTTTATGAATGGTGATTTGCGGTTCATTGGCCTGGCTTGAGGTAACTGCTGCGCACAGGAGCAACAGCAACAGAAAATGATTTAGGTTGAATGAAATCCCGTGTAGGTCAGGCAAAAGATATTTGATGAGCAAGTCGTCAACTCCGAAGCACGGATTCAGGCGGTTGCCATCGTATTATATCGGTAAACTGGTCGAAATCTTTGTCAAAACTTGCTATAGAGTCACCGGAAGCTGCGGCCAGCGCTGCAAGGTAACAATCCAGGAAGTCACACTTCGTTGACGCAAAACGACCTAAAGCATCAAGCATTTCATTACGCTTTGCACAACGAATACCGGCGCTCAGGATCACTTTGCGTAGCCCGTCTGCGACCTGTGCCCGTTCCGAATTGTATACAGACTGCAGAACCCATACAGCCTCAGCAACGGTTATCTCGGTGAGCAATAATACACATTTACCATCACATGCATCTGCAAACAGTTCCCGGGTCGCCGGTGAATGTACAGGATGATCGCTACGCAGGAAACGAATCAGAACGTTCGTATCCAGGAGATACTTGATCACTTATATCTCGCCGCTCTTGCCTTGCGCGCTGACTCCCGCCCATTTGACTTGTCAACAGGCGCTTGCCCGTCAGCAAGAAAGCCATACAGATCTTTGAGGGTTTCCGGCTGAGGCTTGACCAGGACGGCCCCTTCAACCAGTTCATAGGTAAGCCGTTGCCGCGGTTTCAGATTAAGAGCCTTGCGAACTTCAGCCGGGATTGTGGTTTGCCACTTGTCGGTCAGGGTAGAATTAATCATATAACTGACTCATTTCATTGTTTTAAAAAATTCATTGTATTAATTATAACAATGGAAAGTGCATTAAGCAATTGCAGACCGTGTCCATACTGCGTTAAAAATGAACTCGGCCTGTTGCGCCTGGCGCTCATCCGATGCTTTTCACAGTTGTCAAGAGGTCATTTCAGCAGCCGGTCGGGAGCTAATTGCTCAATCAGGCTTACCTCCATGCCTGCCAGTTTCCGAGGGGACGACCCGGTGATAAATGACGTCGTCAGTTGCGCCATCCCGGGAGGCGTCTGTCCCCCGTAGCCGCCCTGCCCCGCCAGCCAGAAAAAACCTTC
>JAAXHV010000697.1 GCA_012270695.1 Gammaproteobacteria bacterium
CCCACGTCTATGTCCTGCAGCGTCGTCACGGCGCTATCATCAATCATAACCACTTCTCCGGTTTTTACCGTCCGACAACATACCAATACGTTATCGGCCTCATGCAGCAATAAAAATTCCCCAACGCTCATAAACGACTCTCCTGACGTCGCTGTGCCTGGCCCGGATTATTTTAACCGTGCAAGCTTAAACCGTAAAAAGCCTGTGCCGTGCCCCCTCGCCCACGTCCACAGTCACGCCTGCTTCTGCCTGGAAGCTCAAACCGTAAAAAGCCTGTGCTGTGCCTCCCAGTATCCAATTACGCTCTTCCTGGTTCAAGGATTCGAGTAAGCCGTCAGTCAGCTCCACCCAATCCGGGTACGTTGAGGCCAGGTTGAGTACCGGCCAGTCACTGCCCCACATCAGACGTTTTACGCCAAAACAATCTACCAGGTGATCAACATAAGGTCGTAATCGTTCATAACCCGGGTCCTGACCGGCTTCCGTGACCAACCCGGATAACTTGCAACAGGCGTTGGTCATCGAGGCGATATGGCGCATTTGTTGCGACCATGGTTGAAACTGACCAGCAGCGATATCGGGTTTGGCGCCGTGGTCGATGACTACCCGCAGGTCGGGGTGACGTTGCAGCAAGGTATACAAGTTGTCCAGGTGCTGTGGCCGTACCAAGGCATCCAGAGTCAGGCCTGAACTCGCGAGCCGGTCGAACCTGGCTTGCAGACCAGCTTGCAGCATCCAGCCCGGATCAGGAATGTCCTGTATCATCGGACGAATACCCAAAAAACAGGGAGACGTTGACAGGGCGGTGATATGGGTGTCAAACGTTTCCTGTTCCATATCAACCCAGCCGACTACTCCGGCGATGAAATCCGTGTCATCCGCTAACTCCAGCAGATACCGGGTCTCAGCTAAAGTGGGCGCCGCCTGCACCAGCACCGTCTTGTGGATACCGGCTTCCTGCAGGTGCGGCGCGAGGTCGTCCGGCGTGTAATCGCGATACAAGCCGTTCAGGTCCGGCGTTAACCAGCCGTAATCTCCCCTGTCCAGGCGCCAGAAATGCTGATGGCTGTCAACGCGCCACATGCTAGTACTCTTTCCAGGTGATATT
>JAAXHV010000698.1 GCA_012270695.1 Gammaproteobacteria bacterium
AATGGAGCCCGAGGTTTGCGTACCCAGGGCAACCGGCACGTGAAAATCGGCCACAGCCGCCGCGGAACCGCTGGATGATCCCCCCGGAGTATGACCGGGAGCATGAGGGTTGGCGGTTTTCCCCGGGGCATAAAAGGCAAATTCGGTGGTCACCGTTTTCCCCATAATGACCGCCCCGGCCTGTTTCAACAAGCGGACACACTCCGCCTCCTCAGCGGGATAATGACCGGCATAAACCTGGGACCCGTAACAGGTGGGCATATCCACGGTATTAATTATGTCCTTGATGCCAACGGGTATACCATGCAGCTGCGTTACTGGCAGCCGCTCATCGCAGGCCCGAGCCTGCGCCAGCGCCCGGTCCGGGTCCAGCCAGGCCCAGGCCTTGACCTGGTCCTCTCTTATATGAATGCGCTCCAGACAGGCCGTCACCAGGTCAACTGACGTGAATTCGCCGTCGGCAATTCCTTTGGTGGCTTCGACAAGACTGAGTTGCTGTAACCCTGATATCATTTTTTTCCGGTTGGATTCGGGGAAATTTCCTGTATGAAAATTCATTTTACCGGCTTATAATGCCTGATGGGAAATTATCTCAACACCATAATGTTAAAGGAGCTTGTCATGAAAAAATTCGCAATTATTTTAGCGCCAATGATATTGATTTTATCGGGTTGCGGCACCGAGGCACCACCTTCTCTCGAGGTCAGCAAGTCCATGACTATCAATGCCGGTATCGATGATGTCTGGGGCTACGCGGGCGATTTCTGTGCCATCAGCGTCTGGCATCCTGCTGTTGAAACCTGCGAAATAACCGATGAGGACGGCACTACGTACCGGATTCTCACTCTCGGGGACGGGGCACAACTCAAGGAAAGGCATGATGGCGATACTGCTACCGGCTATTCCTATACAATCATCGAAGGGCCGTTACCGGTCAAGGATTACAGTTCGACGTTTCAGGCTGAAGGAGATGCTGAAAGCACAACCATTAACTGGTCATCGACGTTCATGGCTGAGGGCGCAACGGACGATGAGGCCAAAGAAGTTATCAACGGTATTTACGACGGTGGCCTTTCCACTATAGCAGACAATTTCAACGAATAGCTGTAACTCGGGAGGCAGGGCATCCTGCCCTGCCTCCCATGCTTGTTAACCAGACGGGTTTATAACAACAGGGATAAGCCTGTGGCCTCGAATATATTCACATACGTTCTCAATTATCGGTCGAGGAGTTCCCCGTGCGCGGCCACAAAGCGGTATGCGTCGAAACTGTTCGGGACGGTATTGCTGCAATCGTACAACTCGTTATGGGGCGCGGCTTCGGCAAAGGCCAGCGCCAGGTGATAGAGCGGTAGCGCCGCCCCGGGAATAGCGCCCGGCCGGTACCGGTCAAGATAATTCAGTATCTCGTCCAGCAACGGCAGCATTGCCTCGTAAAAAAGCTGGTAATCATCCGGGCCAGCAACCCAACGACGCTCTGAACGCTGCAGTTCGGTGGGTAGCGCCCAGCTCTCGGCCAGGGATTCCAGTTGGGAAAACTGTTCGGGAAGCAGCGCCATGTTAATCAGATCCCCATATAGTCATGCCAGTGTTTATGGGTGTTCCTGATCATCAGTTCCTCATCCATCAATACCATTTCTTCCAGGACGCCGGAAGCCAGGGCCTGGTAGGTGTCTTCCATGGTCGAGGTATCTTCCAGCCAGGCGTTGCGGTGCAGGGCATTGGTATGGGCTATTGCGATCCGTTCGCTGACGGTTTCCGGCGGCCTGAAATAGTTCGTGCCCTCCCACAAGGTCTTGTCTACCGCGATGGGCCAGAATTGATGGTGAAAATAGGCCATGCCCGGATAACCGTTGCCGGCGCCCAGGTGCAATAAAAAATTGGGGAAGAATACGGGAAATTCAAACTGGAAGTCCTCCCGCTCGTCCGGGTTGATATGTTTCGGCAACAACTCAAGATGAGGTCCATGCCGGTCCGATGTTCTCAGCCGGCCTCCAAGGTTTGCCGTCACCGGGGTCGGTTCCAGTCCCGGAACCGGGGGCACATATATGCCGGACGTACTGTGCGGACCGAAACACCTGATCTCCTTATGTTCCAGCCTGGCCAGGCTGGGAAAAGTGCCCTTGTGAATGGTGGGAACATGATATGCCTCAGAAAAGGCATACAGGGCTACCTTCCAGTTACAATTCAACACGGCCGAGTAACGGAATCGCAACGTTGCTTCATGATACGGATAACCGGCGAAATGTTCCGCCATGCCGTCAAGGTAATCAATCAGGCTTTGCCGCGGCTGTTGCGCAAGATTGATGAAGATGAACCCTTCCCACTCGGCGCAGTGTACCCGTTTCAGTCCCAGACAGGATTTATCCAGGTCGGCAAAACTCTCCTGGCGAGCCACTCCACGCAGGCTGCCATCCGTGTTAAAAGTCCAGGCATGAAAGCGGCAGGTGAAGGTATGTGTCTCCGCACGTCCCAGTGACTGCGCGTCCTGTTCCGGGATGAGTTTGTTGCCGCGATGGGTGCAGATATTATGAAAAGCCTGTACCCGGCCGTTTTTGTCCCTGACGATAATCACGGAGGTATTGGCCACGT
>JAAXHV010000699.1 GCA_012270695.1 Gammaproteobacteria bacterium
GCTCCCACCTGGAATAACACGCCGTCCGCAACGCGTCCGGCCAGTTGCAGGGACTTGGGCCCGGTACAGGCAATGACCACCGGCACTTTGCAGGGTGGCCAGCTTACCCTGATGTCCTGGCCGTCGAAATTAACCTCTTCGCCGGCCATCAATCGCCTGAGCACATCAATGATTTCTTCCAGCCGTTTGAGTTTGGCTGGTTTCTCTCCGATAGTATGGACCGCGCTGTCCCCGACACCGATACCCAGGACGGCGCGGCCGCCGGAGTATTCATCCAGGGTGGCAAAGCTGTGCGCCAGCACCGCGGGATGCCGGGTAATGACGTTGGTCACGCCGGTTGCCAGTTGCATTTGCCTGGTGCGGTTGGCGAACAGGGTCAGAGCCATGAAAGCGTCACGGAATACACACTGGGAGTCCGCCACCCAGACCCCTCCAAACCCCAGCTTCTCGGCGCGGGCGACCCAATCGACAAAGTCCGCTAACGGACGGTTCGGGAGAATACCAATGTGAAATGATACGGCCATAACCGTCATTTCAATGTGTTAGCGTCAACTGTCCTCAACGAGTTTCGACGGTGACTCCTTTTTCCGCGCCGTTCGAAAATCTCTCAAACATGGACATGGGTGAGTTGTGGGAGTTCTCAATGATGATGTCCATCCCGTGCAGAGCATCCTGCAGGGCCGCGCTCAAGGAATGCAATGGAGCGCCGCCGCCTTCACCCATGCCCTTGGCGCCGTGGAAAGTAAACGGCGAGGGTGATTGCCGATTGGAACACTTGAGTTCCGGCATGGTGCTGATGGTGAGTGGCGCATAATCGGTAAATGAACCTGAAATGGCGTTGCCGTTCACATCGTAGGAAATATCTTC
Source organism: Gammaproteobacteria bacterium (assembly GCA_012270695.1). Taxonomy (GTDB): domain Bacteria; phylum Pseudomonadota; class Gammaproteobacteria; order Eutrophobiales; family Eutrophobiaceae; genus JAAXHV01. The sequence goes on from JAAXHV010000699.1 coordinate 868, forward strand.
AACCAGCGCCGCGCCGATGCCGTGGGCGGCCGCGCCGTGTACCTGGCCTTCCACGATCATGGGGTTGACAACCTTGCCGCAGTCATCGACGATGGCGTAATCCAGTATCCTGGTCTGAAACGTATCCGGGTTGACCTCGACTACCGAGATGTGCAGTTGCAACGCGTAGGTAAGCGTTAAATTGCCGATCTTTTTCTCTACGTCCGGCACCTTGAACGGCGGCATGTAAACGTGCCGGGCGTTCAGTGACAGGTCGCGCAGGTCCTCCGGCAGGCTTGCGCTGTTCGAATTGATGAAATTGGCAAGCATCCAGTAGTTGACAGCCTTGTCTGTGCCTTTGACGCTGACCTGCGGCCCCATGTCGCCGACCCCGAAATCCAGCTCTTCTTCTGTTGCGCCCAGGGCAAAACAGGCGAGTCTGATCATTTCCGCCTTGAGCTTCAGCGCGGCGCCGTGGGCCGCTGACAGACCGGTGACCGCGAACTGGCTGGCATAGGTGCCCGATTGACCGGTATGGCTGTCGTTTAACGAATCAAACCCGGTCTTCAC
>JAAXHV010000700.1 GCA_012270695.1 Gammaproteobacteria bacterium
GTTGATTAATTCGGATACTGTATTGTTCGGCCCGGTTGCCGGATAACGATTCCAGTCGATTGCTCCGCAGTCCTGCTAAATCTTGCAACGATTCCGCGTTGTCCAAAAAGGTTAGCCGACGCGTTGCCTGATCAGCAAACCCTTGAAAGGTCTTTACTTGCATGAAAACTTTATAATTGCATTAAGACGGACTGCCAGCAAGCGGTCCGGTCATCAATTCCTCTGTTGAGGCCACTTTTCCCAGGTGGTAGGCAAAATTGGTTAAAAACACTCTCTGCAAGGTATCGGAATCCACTTCTCCCCAGCCCAGGTCCGGGATACCCGATGCGGCGGTAACATCACTTAACATATAAACGGAATAATCCCGTGAAACCGCGTCTCTTGCGGTGGATTCAACACAAGCTCCGGTTGAAACACCGGCAATCAGGAGATTGACCACCTTCAGTTCTTTTAGTGTTGCATCCAACCTGGTGTACATAAAACCGGATTGCCTGATCTTCTCAATGACGATATCACCGGTTTGGGGAGCGATCTCCGGCCAGATGCTGACCCCCTCCGTTCCGGCGCGCACAGCTTTCCCATCCCGGATAACGGAAAAACGGTCTGCGAGGGTACCCATGTCCCTGGCTCCCGGATAATGAACATGATTCAGATAAATGATCGGCAGGTTTATTTCACGACAATGCCGAATAAACCTGATCAGATTGGGCAGCATATCCCGTCCTTCTTCAGTTTCAAAAGGCGCGCCGATCTGTAAAAAATCCAGACTCATGTCGACTACGATTAACGCTGTGTTGTCAGGTGATAATTCTGAAGACATTTTATTTTCTGCCTCATAAGTTTAAGGAAAAGGGGATAGGATGAGGTGTATTCCTATATAAACACCTGCAAGGGTTCAAAGTAAGCGTCACAGTTTATTAAATCTACACGTTTGAAGCTGATTTTAAAACCCTCGCTTACCCGGTGCAGGTGGTAGCGATACACGCCGGCAAACAGGCGTTGTTCACCCCGCTGGTGTTCGACCATCTGGAACCGGGTCGTAATGATTATCTCGCCCGTTGCGGCACTGACGTCCTCGATGACCTTGACCCCGGTCACATGACTCGTAGTAATCGGGTTATCCAGAGAGTGGGCCCGCGGGTGTTGCAGCCTCCTGACGCGCATTTCCATCAGGTCGCGGTCTTCATAAAACAGGGAGATGTCATTAACAGGGTCGGTCTGCTCTTTCCTTGCCGGCACCCAATACCTGCAATCATCGGTAAATAATGCCAGCCAGTCATCATAACGGCACATGTCCAGATATTCCGTTTCCCGGTAGAGCAGCAACTCAATTGCTTCCAGCTCGTCACCCGTAAGCTCACCGGACGCTATACTGTCGGCAAAAATAATCACGGCTTGCCAGTCCGGATTAATCGTTTCCGGCACTAAGCGGGCTGCACATGTATGCCAGCCAGGCGCGATACTGGTTACGGATGTATTGCTCACTCAATGCCGATTGCGGTGA
>JAAXHV010000701.1 GCA_012270695.1 Gammaproteobacteria bacterium
GCCGTTGAGCAGGCAGGCGGTTATCAGTTCTGCCGCTGATGCGATCAGGGGAGCAAGGATTACGCCGGACTCTGCCTTGACCCGGATACTCTCAGCAAAAATATGTTTGACGCGTTGGACAAAATCCATCTGTTTTACTGCAGCAGCAAGCGACCTGGTGAGAAATCCGGGCTGGAAACTAGAACGCGGCCTTGATCCATTCGATCTTCATCTCGTGTTTTCTCCTGCCGGTTAACGTGATGACGTCGAAACGCCAGTTGAAAAGCTTCCATGCGGACGTTTTCTTCATAAAGACCTGGCTGGTTTTCCTGATTTTATTTCTCTTTGTATGATCTACGGTCTCGGCCGGATGCAAAAAAGTATTATTACTTCTCGACCTGACCTCTATGAATATAATGGTATTCTTTTCCCGCATGATCAAGTCTATCTCGCCGAAGCGCGAGCGAAAGTTGCGCTCCAGCAAGGTCAGGTCGTGTTTTTGCAGGTAGCGTAAAGCCAGGTCCTCAGCCATCCTGCCGAATTCGGCCCGATTGCTACCTGCCGCCATATTCTACCAATTCCGGTTTGCCATCGATAAATTTACCCCAGGGTAATTTTCTGTTGATCGTACCGTCCGCGGACATACTCAGGAGTCCCGTTTCTCCAGTGAAACCGGCGTCGTTCTCAAACGCCAGGCGGGAAAGGTGCGGGATAAGATGAAACGCGTCCACCCCCAATGCATATAAACGCTGGTAGACGGATGTATCGGCCTGGAAATTTTCGTTGATAAGGGATTTTATCGATGAGCTATCCTGGTGGGGAAATAAAATCCAAGGCAGGTCGGGAAACACGACGCCGTTCATATCCATATCGGCTTGTGGGTTTACACTGCCGGTAAAGATGTGCGAGGTAGCATAAACGGGGATTTGTCCGGCTTCGTGGAAGCGCAACTGCGGGATGATCTGGCGTCCGGCAATGGGAAACGCGGCCATGAAAATCACGTCCACGTCCTGGCGCCTGCGGGTTTGGTTTTCCAGTCTCCTGTTCAGTATCTGCCGGAGCCGTTGCAGCCGGAATTCACTGCTGTCTATATTCAACAACTGTTTGACCGGAGCGGAATAATTGTTACCCTGAGGGTCATAATTAATCGTTTTCAGTATTTTCCCGCCCAGCGCCGACCAGTTTTCCCGGAATGCGAGGTACAGGCGACGGCCCCACAGGTCATCCGGAATAATGACCAGGGCTCTGCCGTATCCGTTCGCAAAAGCCCGCTCTGCAACCTGGCGCGCCTCATCTTCCGGAGACAAACCGAATTGCATCAGCGTCGGTATTATATTTCCATCAGCGCCGGCTGCCATGTCAGGTATAGGTTGAATCCGGTTCAAGGCCAGTGTGGGTACGGTCAGGTTGGCAGAGCCGGACAACTTTACCAGGGCCTGTTTCTCCAGCGGTCCGACGATGAAATCCGCGCCTTCCGTTACGGCCTGCATGTACACCTGTTCAACGTTCAATGAGTTTGCCTGGTATATTTTAACCTGGGGTCGGTCCTGCTCCGATCTATACCAGGCAGCAATAAATCCGTCCCTGATTGCTTCTGCGGCTTTCCGGTAACCTCCCCGCAACGGCAGCAACAGGGCAATCTGGCGGGGTGTTATGTTGTAGCGTTGGCCAAGGGCGCGTATCTGCCCGACGATGGTGAGATTGGCGGGGTGCGCCGGATATTTTTCCTGCCAGGTTGCCAGCGAGCGGTTCAATGTCTCAAGGTCAGCCAGCATGGTCAGATTGATAAGGGCCAACTCCAGCCAGCCTGAGAGTGCCTGCGGGTCTGCCTGGTGGCGTTCTCGCAGAGTTTGCCTGCCGACCTTGTTCAGGTCCTCCCAGATCTTTGCCGTATTAGTGTCTTTATCGGCTCTTTCCGGCAAGTAGGTGGCATAGCTGAGGCGTTGTTGCACCGCATTGAGGAAATCCGCTTGCTGTTCATAGGCAACAGCGCTTAAACGATGCCGGCGCGCCTTGAGAGAAGCCGGGGTGGCAGCGGGATAGTCACGGGAGAGGAGTTCCAGAGCTGTTGCGGGCCGGTTGTCCTGCAGGTGAAGTTCGGCCTGCAAAAGAGTCTTCAACATGCTGTTATCCGCGCCCTGCGGGTTGATAGTGGATAATAATTCACCTGCCTCAGCCGGCTGTTTCATAGAAATCAGGGTTGCTGCAGCCTGCAGCAGGTAGAAATCGGATTTGTCCGGGTGTAATTCTGCCAGGCGCAGATATTCCTCAACAGCGCGTCGGTAAAGTCCCTCAGCCAGCAGTTGCCTGATTTCCGTTTCCGGGTCGACGGCTACGTCAGCTTTCCTGGTCTCCACCGCACAGCCCTGTAACAACAGAGTTATAAACAGGACTTTGAGAGAATCTCGCATACGCTTATTCTATAGGCAAACCTGACAAAAGTGGAGAATGACATGTCGACTGAACCGGGCACTTTATACATCGTGGCAACGCCTATCGGCAACTTGGAAGACCTGAGCCGGCGGGCGGAAAGAGTCCTTTCCACGGTTGACCTGATCCTGGCGGAAGACACTCGCCACAGCCGTAAGTTATTGAGCTCATTCAATATCAGAACTGCCGTACTGGCCTTCCATGAAAACAACGAGGAGCGCACGACGCCACAGGTGATCAGCCGTCTTGCCGCCGGTTGCAACGTTGCCCTGGTAGCCGACGCCGGCACCCCGCTGATCAGCGACCCCGGGTTCAAGCTGGTCAGACAAGCCCACGCCGAGAATATTCCGGTCTCTCCCATTCCGGGACCGACGGCCCTGATCGCGGCTTTGTCAGCCTCCGGCATCCCTCCCGCGAGGTTCCTGTTTGAAGGCTTTGCTCCGAGCAAGTCAGAGGCCCGGCGCAAGCGCTTGCAGAAACTGGCTGACTCGGGCCACACCATGGTATTTTATGAAAGCCCTCACAGGATAAAGGCTTTTTTGGCGGACGCCCGGTCGATCTTCGGTGCG
>JAAXHV010000702.1 GCA_012270695.1 Gammaproteobacteria bacterium
TTTCGCCGCAAAGCCGGTCCTGCAACGCCAGCAGGTAGGCTTTCACTTTGTCGGAGTTAATCGTTCTGCTCATGGAGATGTGAAGGTACGGAAAGTCCTGTTTTCAGTATTCTACCCTTTTCTGTCTTCTGTTTTCTGTCCCCTGTTTCCTGTATCCTACGCGCTGGTTTATATCTTGCTCCTAATCCTCGTATACAGCTATGGGAAATGAAAGACAGGCCTTGCTGCAAAGGTCGACAAAAGAGACGGAAATATCCGTCGAATTGAACCTGGACGGGAGTGGCGCCGCCGATTTGCGCGTCGGCGTCCCCTTTCTCGAACATATGCTTGACCAGGTTGCCCGGCATGGCATGTTCGACTTGAACATCCAGGCGCGCGGCGATCTTGCTATTGACGCGCATCATACCGTTGAGGATGTCGGTATTACCCTGGGTCAGGCTTTCAAGCAGGCGCTGGGAGACAAACGCGGGATCCGCCGCTACGGACACGCTTATGTGCCCCTGGATGAGGCGCTATCCCGGGTAGTACTGGATTTCTCCGGCAGACCCGGCCTGGAATATAAAGTTGAATATCCCCGCGCCCGGGTGGGTGAATTCGACGTAGACCTGCTACGCGAGTTTTTCCAGGGTTTTGTCAATCATGCGATGGCGACCCTGCATATAGATAATCTCCGCGGCCGGAATACGCACCATATCGCTGAAACGATCTTCAAGGCATTTGGCCGCTCCCTGCGTATTGCCGTGGAACTGGACCCGCGCATGGAGGGAATCCTGCCTTCTACGAAAGGCAGCTTGTAATTCGTATATGACAATACCGGGCGCGGCTGCCATTCAAACACGCAAAACCATCGCCATCCTGGATTACGGTTCCGGCAACCTGCACTCTGTAGCAAAAGCGCTCGAGCATGTTGCAGGCACTGATTATCGTGTGCTGGTCAGCAGCGATTACGACACTATCATGTCTGCCGAACGTATCGTATTCCCCGGTCAGGGCGCCATGGGTCAGTGCATGCAAACCCTGATAAACAAAGGCTTTCCTGCCCTGCTCAGGGAGTGCATCCGCAGTAAACCCTTTCTCGGTATCTGCCTGGGCCTGCAGACCCTGATGGACTTCAGCGAGGAAGATAATGGAACTGAAGGTCTGGGGATAATCCCCGGGAAAGTACTCAGGTTTCCGGCGGCAGTCCGGGATGTAAATGGCGACCCATGCAAAATTCCACACATGGGCTGGAACAAGGTAAAACAAACAACGCCGCACCCCCTGTGGAAAAACATCAGGGCCGATGAACGGTTTTATTTTGTTCACAGTTACTACGTGCAACCGGAGCATGAGTCCGACTCGACCGGCATCACGGATTATATTGTGAGTTTCACATCAGCCGCAGCTCGGGATAATTTATTCGCAACGCAATTTCACCCGGAAAAAAGCCAGCGCGCCGGACTTACCCTGCTGAGAAATTTCCTGGAATGGCTACCATAACCCGCTGGCGAGACAACTCTTCCGGGGGTAGCTTTAAACTACCCCCGAGTTCAGGTTACTAAGATATCAAGTCTTTCAGAGATTTTAACAAGGTTGCACGAACAGTAACGGTTTCCGGTTTTGCCGCTATGGTTATTCTCTCACCGGTTGCAGGGTTAATGCCTGGGCGTTCCGGCCGGGCAGGCTTTATCACCCGGTTCAATTTCACGCCCATTGACGGTAT
>JAAXHV010000703.1 GCA_012270695.1 Gammaproteobacteria bacterium
TTCGACATGGCTGGACCACGCCGTCACCATTGCCGACTCCATGTTGATTAGTCTTTATGACAGGAAAAATGGCGGGTTTTACTCCACCGTAGCCGATGAAACGGCAACGATCATTGCGCTAAGAAAACCCCTGGAGTTGAATGCCGTTGCGGCACATTTTATTTATGATCTATGGGTTTATACAAAAAATGACAAATTTGCAGAGGTGCCCGAAGCCACTATAAGGGCCGTTGCAACACCAGAAATCCTGCGCCGGGAAGGGCGGATTACCGGGCAGACAGCACTGTTACTGGAGAAACTCAGTGCTTCCTACGTGGAATTTTCAGTGGTTGGCGACCCAAACCATGAAGATGCACAGAGATTATTCAATGCTGCGAGAAAGATATATCACCCGCGCAAGCTATTGCATTTTGAGAAACCCGGCCGTTACCCCTACAGGAAAAAAGCAGCGTTATATATATGCAACCCCGACAGGTGTTCTGTTCCTGTTATGAACCCGGACGATGTAGCAGGGTTCGCCGAAAAGTTCCGGACGCCTGCATCCAACGCGGGGTTGTTTGAATTTCCGGGTTAATTCAGGACGGGTTTAACCGCGCTGCGGACAGGTTCCCACACAGGTTTTCCTTGGATGCGGGAAGCTGAATCATCACTTAACCACCGTACTTGAACTTCCCGGCAGCCCTCATCCGCTGAAAATGCCTTACCATCTCACTCAACTCATCGGCGGCCTGGAGACGTTCACGCACTGTCATACGTAAAGCGCGTCGCAGTTGCTCACGGCGGCTTCCTTTCCAGGTAGCTGCTGACCAGTTCTCTTCAGGTATTTGTGCCACCTTCATCCTCTTCATTTATCAGCATTTCCAAGTGCTCTATGTCATCAAGGTCCCGTGGCCTGTTGGCGGCTTTCTTCATTATATCACCTTCGAATTCAAACTGTGTTGAAATGTCAAATGGGCCCTTATCCGACAGAATCAGGGTCATGGTGGTCACCAATCATTTTGATGTTTTGATGTCATCTTATTTTATGTTATGATGACTTATATGAGGACGACACTGACAATCGATGACAGAATAGCCAAAGCATTGAAGGATGTTGCACATCGCAGTGGTAAAACCTACAAACAGGTCGTAAATGAGACTTTGCGAGCCGGGTTGTCCGCAAACCGCATTATGGATGAAGCGCAGCCCTATCGATTGAAACCCGTATCCATGGGCGACGTTGCAGGTGGTTATAATATAACCAAGGCCCTGGAACTTGCCGAACACCTGGAAAATGAAGAAATTGCCAGGAAGTTGGAACTGAAAAAGTGATCCTGGTCGATACGAACCTTTTGATATATGCCGTAAACCGCGATGCTGATCAACATAAGCAGGCACGCAGGTGGCTGGAGCGGGCGCTGTCAGGAGCAGTGGAAATCGGTCTGGCCTGGATCGTTATCCTGGCATTCATTCGGGTAACAACCCGTACCGGAATCATGGCCAAACCGCTACATTATACTCACGCGCTTGCCTACGTTGATAGTTGGCTCAACCAGCCTCATGTCGAATTGATAAGCCCCGGAGAACGTCACTGGCCGATTTTCAGGAACCTGCTGAGCAATACAGGCAGTGCAGGTAACCTGACATCAGATGTGCATCTTGCCGCAATGGCCGTTGAATACGGCGCCGAAATATATTCTGCAGACTACGACTTTCGCCGTTTTACCGGTATAACCCATGTAAATCCACTGGGATAAACAAGTGCATAAGACCACGCCCAGGAATTAACACACGCCTCTTGGGAGATGCCTGTCCTGTAAGATTAAATGCCTGCCTGTACTGTCAGGCACAATCCCGGTCCATGGACGATCCTGGCACGGAAGCCCCAAGGATACTTTTTTAATCTATCATAGTGCATAAAACTTGTAACTTTTATGCACTATGATATACATCATCAAGAAAGTCGCAGGGTCACGCAACTGAGCCAAGTGTGCCAGGATTGGAAAATAATTTCTTATGATATTGC
>JAAXHV010000704.1 GCA_012270695.1 Gammaproteobacteria bacterium
AAAAATTCAGGACACCCATAGATTGATAATTATCCCGAAATTTATGGGTGTCCCAAATTCAGGCTGCAGCAGACTGTGGTCGGAATAGCCGGTGATCGGGATATAGTCTTTAGCTGGTTTGACCTGTCTCATCGCCTAAACCAAAAAATCCCCCGCCTCCGGGATGTCAAACATGTCAGAAGCCGGGCGCGGGAGTCGACGCCTGCTCCTGTGAATCAATCACAACCCGGTCATATTCAGATTGCAAGTTATCCCGAAGGGATTGCGGCAGGCCTCTCAGCGCATCACTGTCCGGAGGATAATCATGCAAGTACGCCTTCAGCAGCCGTAATACGGCGGTTCCCTGCCCCCTGTCACGCACTTTCTTTACGGGAGACCGGTTCGACAGTTCCGACAGCCAGAGTTTATGCGCGGCAAACACCCTGGGGTCTGGCACATCGAATACAACAGGCAACCCGTCATTCCCGACCACGGTAGCGCTTACGAGGGGTGCTGCGTACAGCCAGTCAAGATTGCGAATCTCGGCTGCGACAAGGTCATTTTTGTGTCCGGTGAGAGATGCCTTGGCGGTTTTATGGATCTGGGATGGTGCCGGCTTGATCAGGTCCACCATATATCCCTTGGAATTGGCGGCTCGAAAAGGCGTTTTCGGCATGCGATCAAAGGTTCTGTCCGCCTCTTTAAGCAGTGACAACAATCCTCCTACAGGCTCAATGACGGCGAGATTCAGTTTCCTCTTGACGTCCCACATCAAATCGATGTCCTCAGACGCCAGCAAGGCGGGGTCCAGGTGTACGCCGGCCATGTTCTCATAGGCGAACAGCGCGTTGGTGCCGACCACAATGAGCGGATGGGAGCCGGTTTTGACAAGGCGGACAGACCGCACAACATCTGCCGCAGTTTTCGGCACCCGGTTGATCCCTGCCGCGACACAAAACCCGCGCTGCTGCGTTAATCTGTCCAGCAGCGATTTCCGTTTCTCGCCAAGTTCGGCTTTTCTGGCATGGAAATTGTTGTATATCTCTTGGGTCCGCGCATCCCTTGCGCCAAGGCTTTTGCCGTCGCCGCGGCTGTTACGCTGCCTGAATAGATATTCCTTCCCGTTGACTTTTTTCCACCTCATGGTGCCCCGATAGCTGCGGAATTCGGAGTCCACTGACAGGTACGCTTCGTACAATTGAGACACGTCAATCAGGATACGTCGTGAATTTTCGTTTATCTCATTGATATTCATGGTTTTTGCCTTAAAATTTATATTAGTCGATATGTTAAGGATAAAATGAGCAATAATCAATAGTTACGGCATTTTAGCGCAGGATGCTTCCCTCCCCCAGAAAATCCCCCGCCTCCGGCAGCGTGGTCAGGCCCGCCAGCAGTATCGTCGTCCCCGGGCCAGAACGCGAAAATATCTGCCCCCGGTCCGCCGGTCGTCCCCAGGACCGCTGGACAGATAATCATCGCCATCCTCGCCATTCAGGGTGTTGTGACCCCAACTGGTAATTATGCGGTCGTTGCCGGGACCGTCAGAGAGGTTGACGGTGACAGCGGCGGCAGAACCGGCGTAAGAGGCGGTGTCCGAGCCCGCCTCGCCGTCGATGTCATCGGCGCCGGCGCTGCCTTCCAGCACGTTGTCGGCGTGGTGCCGACGATAATGTCATCGCCAGAACCGGACACGTAGTGCTCAATCAGGGTGTCGCGGGCAATGATGAGGTTGCCGAGCGGTGC
>JAAXHV010000705.1 GCA_012270695.1 Gammaproteobacteria bacterium
ACTTTCAACGAACTGGCCGAGGCCTGGCTGAAAGAAACAGCCTTTCACTCCAGCAGTGCATCTATAGTCAAGCATCCGGCATATCAGCGGATTGTGGAGTTGGGCGAGGCCGCCCTGCCTTTTATTTTCCGGGAACTGGAAAAAGGACAAATGGCGGTGCACTGGCCTCACGTCCTGAGCGCGATTACCGGGGTAGACCCGGCGCCTCCGCCCAAGCAGTTGCCGGCCCCTGGGTGGGTTGCGCTGGATATTAAAGCTATTCATAAAGCCTGGCTGGACTGGGGCCGGGAACAGGGGTACCAGTGGTAACAGTATGCTCGAAGACTTGGAGGATATGTTCCCTAACCTGTACGGCTCTGGCTATCGAATCACCAGCCCAGCATCTTTACAATACAACTGTGTGGCCTGGGCCTTGGGAATTACCACCCAATGGTGGAGTCACGACAGGATATGGCTAGATGCCGTTCCCCGTTCCTTGGAAGCCTCGGCCTTGACGCAGTTGTTCGAGGCTTTCGGTTACGCCGTTTGCGACAGTCCCGACAGGGAACCTAGCTACGATAAAGTCGCGCTCTACGCCCTCGAGGGCGAATGGCAGCACGCTGCCCGGCAACTCGAAAACGGGCAGTGGACCAGCAAGCTGGGCCCCTTCGAAGATATTACCCACCCGTCACCGGAAGACCTGACCGGCGAGGTTTACGGAAACGTCTACCGCATAATGCGCCGCCTGTCCTCCTCCCAAGTCTGAAACCTGCAGCGGAGCGAATAGCGATGCAACCGAAGACAACGAAAACGACGGAACTGGAAGCCACTTTCAACGAACTGGTCAAGATTTGGCGCAAGGAAACGGGTTTTCACTCCAACGACTATTTCATAGTCAATCATCCGGCATACCAGCAAATCATAGAAATGGGAGAATCCGTACTGCCTCTCATTTTCCGGGAAATGGAAATGAATGGGGGGCACTGGTTCTGGGCGCTGAGAGTCATAACCGGAGCCAACCCGGAGCCGCCGCCCAAGAAGTTACCCGCCGGATGGGTCGGCCTGGATATTAAGGCGATACGCAAGGCATGGCTGCAATGGGGCCGGGAGCATGGCTATCAGTGGTAGAAGATGCTTAATGAGATAGAAGGGCTGTTTCCCAACTTGGGCAGCTCCGGGTACGAGATCACCGGAGAAGCATCGGACGAATACAACTGCATCGCTTGGGCTTTGGGGGTTACTGTAACTTGGTGGGGCTACCAAAATCCCGGCGACTACTGGCCGCCGACGCTGCCCCACAATCAGGAAATCGCGACACTGATGCGTTTGTTCGCCGATGAAGGATTCA
>JAAXHV010000706.1 GCA_012270695.1 Gammaproteobacteria bacterium
TTGACCAGAGCTTCCCTTAATAACAGGAGTAACGTAATGCGATTATTACAGATTTTCTTTTTTTCCATTCTTCTGTCAGCGCTTTTCAGCAATCTTGGACAAGCACAGTCTTTCGATAATTCTTACGCTGAGATCAAGCCCGCACTGCCTACACAGTCAGGCGACAAGATCGAGGTCGTTGAAATATTCTGGTACGGCTGCTCCCACTGTTTCAGCTTTGAACCGCACATCAAGGCATGGCTCAAGGCCAAGCCGGAGGACGTTGTATTCCGCCAGTTGCCCGGGGTGCTGAACAGCCGCTGGGCAGTTCATGCCCGGGGCTTTTTCGCGGCAGAGAAAATGAATATCCTGGAACAATTTCATACCCCTCTGTTCAACGCGTTGCACGTAAAGCGCCGCAATATCTTTACTCGTGACAGTCTGGTCGATTTCGCTGCGGATCTCGGTCTTGACAAAGGAGAATTTGCCACGCACTACGATTCCAACGAAACCGAAGTCAAGATGAAACAGGCGTTTTTAATGGCCCGCAACGCCAGGATTACCGGTGTCCCTTCCCTCATCATTAATGGCAGGTATCTGGTCTCTGCATCCTCGGCCGGATCATTTGAACGCATGATAGAGACCATGGATCAACTGATCCAGGAAGAAAGGCGTCGCTGACAGTAATTGTTATTCCGACGGCAATGCCATCGGATAACCTGCAAACCTGGCTGTTCCCGCCAAAATCCCGTTATGCCGGCGCTGTCTGCGCGACGACCGGCGCATCCCGTATCGGCCAATGCAATAAGGCGGAAATGATGCCCAGCAACACGGCCAGTTGCCACATCAGGGTATAGGACCCGGTCGCCTCGAACAAATAGCCGCCCAACCAGGCACCCAGGAAACTGCCCAGCTGGTGGCTGAAAAACACGATACCGAACAAAGTCCCGCCATAACGGACACCGAAGATCTCGACAACCAGGCCGCTGGTTAACGGGATGGTCCCCAACCATAGAAGACCCATGGCCGCGGCGAACAGCATCACGCTCACGTCGCTCATGGGCAAGATGATGAACAGGGCAATCACCAGTGCACGGCCCAGGTACAGGCCGCTCAGCAGGTATTTTTTCCGGTAACGCCCCCCATACAGGCCGGCCAGGTAGGTGCCCACTATATTGAATACACCTATCAGGCCGAGCGCGAAGGCCGAGCGCATAGGTGAGATGGCAGAGTCACTCAGGAACGCCGGGAGGTG
>JAAXHV010000707.1 GCA_012270695.1 Gammaproteobacteria bacterium
AGGCGGCAGGGCCCGGTAAAATCCCATGTCCGTACCGACGACTTGTCAAATCCTCCCAGCGGCGCGGTAAGCTGGATGTAATTACCATATCGGTGCAATTCCGCCCCCTTCCAGCTGACCTGCGCCTTCGAGTCCGATCTTGCCTGTATTACTCCGGACACTACCTGGGATAACTGCCGGCTGTCCGGGGACGGCAAGCTCAAGTCAGCGCACCAGTAACGTATCATGTTCTTCTGCCTTGGAGTCGACAGTCGTTTTACCCGGTCGACGGCAAGCACATCCGGTTTTTCCGCGGCGCAGTTCAGTAAATCCTGCCGCGCCACATCGTCGAGCAATTCCTGTGTATCGGAAAAGATCCGGATAGTCCGGGTAACCGGCAAATCTACCGAAGGCCACCTGTTTTTTATTACGGGTATTACCTCATGCCTGACAAAATTTCTGTCTAAACGCAGATCCATGTTCGACGGGTCTTCAATCCAGCGGAGCTTCTTACTCTTGGCATAAACGGATAACTCTGCGCGGGAATGATTCAGCAACGGTCGCGCATGCAGCCCTTTGCCAAACGGCCGAACTGCGCGCATCGACGCCAGTCCCAGCACCCCTGAACCGCGGAACAAACGCAACAGCAGGGTCTCAAGCTGGTCATCCTGGTGGTGCGCGGTCAACAGGATTTCACCCTCTGCGAGAATGTTCTCTATGGCGGCGTAGCGTTTGTGTCTGGCCCAGCTTTCCGGACTTTCTTTTCCGGGCCGGTCTGCGCGAACGTCCAACACTTCAAGTTCAACACCCAGGGAGTGGCAGACGTCCTGACAATGGCCTGCCCAGGCCGGACTTTCCTGCTGTATATTATGGTTTACATGTACTGCCCTGATGCTGTAATCAAATTCCCTGCTCAGGCACGCCATTAAATGCAGCAACACATGGGAATCCAGGCCACCACTGTAGGCAATAAGAAATCGTTTACGGCCTGGAATGGTCTCCAGGAAGGCTGAAAGGTTCTCGGTGCTGACCTGCATCACTTAAAGACTTTTTTCAATAGTAAAAGAAATACTATAGCGTCTGAGCCGATCATCGAGCAGCGGCTCGACAGAGTGCGGAAGGTATTGAGGAAACAGGATTAACAGGGATTCCCTGGGCGCTATCTCTTTAAGCGCTTCGTAGTAGTGTGACCCGGATGGCTTGATTACCTGTCTTTTAATCACGTAGCCGGGGTCATAGATGATGAGTTCCCCACCCACCCCGGTATTCCTGAAGATGGTTTGCGGGTTGAAATCATCCAGGTCTTCTTTATTGCTTTTTCCATCTTCAATTAACGCTGCCGGATAGTAGACGCCCGTTGCGATGACCGCACCGGAACCGTGAATATGATACATCGAATGCCCCCCGGCGCCCGAGATACAATTCGCCCATAGACCGGCGCATTTAACGGAGGGAATATCGGCATACCTGATATGCGTCAGGTAGGTTGCTGCGCAGGCTTCGATATGTTTTTTCAATTCCATAAAAGATGCATACTTCCTTTCCAACCCGGCTTCCGATTGCCAGGCAGAAATAAAACTCCTGGAGTCGGAAGCGACTCCCTGTTCCATCTCGATATGAATATCGTCCATTAATCTTTTATTTAACTCTCTGGCGCTCTCTCCAAGATTATCGATAACCAGGGGAACCGGAAATAAATCAGCACAATTGATGTTATGTTTTATCGTTTCTGCCATGACAAAAGGTTAATCCTGTGTATTCGACGGATCCAG
>JAAXHV010000708.1 GCA_012270695.1 Gammaproteobacteria bacterium
AGGGCTATGTCTGCTTCACGGGTATCTTCGGCAACAACATGGCTATGTCCGCCGAGGCTGGGCACAAATAACATGGCTGTAGGCACCTTTTTCGCAAACAACATGCAATCATGGCCGCCGCCGCTGGGCATACGCATGCGCGGGGCATTGCAGCGTTCGGCAGCCGCCTCCAGGCGCTCAACGAGGTTTGCATCCATCATTTCCGGCGCTATATTTACGCCGGGTATCCATTTGTCGCCGACCTTGTGTTTTGCCCCGGCCTCAGCCGCCAACTCCGGAATAGCCTTGTTGATTCGGGTGAGTATATCCGCTGACACATCGCGGTATTCGAGGAACACCTCCGCTTCCCGGGCGGTGACATTGTAGGCCCCCGGTTCCAGCCGCAGCTTGCCGATATTCCAGACCGTGGAAGCACTGCCGTGTTGCCGGCAGAATTCGGCGAACATCACCGCAAATTCATACGCCGCGGCCGCAGCATCCTTGCGCATCGCCATCGGTACGGTGCCCGCATGACCCGCCTGGCCGAAGAAAAACACCTGCGAACGTCCGACGCCGATAATTTCGGTGACGACACCGATGATCCTGTCGTTACTCTCCAGCACCGGGCCCTGTTCGATATGCGCCTCGATGCAGGCGATGTCCCGGGCCGGATCAAATGTGGTAACAGGCCGGCCTGCGTAGCCGGCTTCCTGCAGGGCGTCTCCCAGCACAGTGCCGTCATCCGCAACGGCTTCGATCACCTGCTCCAGCGATTTCAGTCCGCTGTAGATGGAACTGCCGAACAACCCGTTAAAACGGCCTTCTTCGTCACTGAAAGAGAAGGCTTTTACGCCGATACAGGTGCTGCTGCCGGATTCCACCCATGCTCTGGCTATTTCAAGACCAAATATGACGCCCAATGCCCCGTCCAGCCACCCGCCCTTGGGAACAGTATCGGAATGGGAGCCGATGATGATGTAACGTTCGCAGCCCGGTGTTTTTCCTGTCACGTTGCCGACACCGTCAATGGAGGCATCCAGCCCGGCTTCCTGCATACGTTCCAGCAACCAGGCGCGGGCGGCGATGTCTTCGGGAGTGAACCCGCGCCGGTTCACGCCGGATTCAAACCTGCCGAATTCAGCGAGCGCCTTCAAATCTTCGATAGTCCTTTTTGCATCAACGGTTAACATCTTTCAACAGTATTCATTTCCGATGCCGGATTGATTCGGCAAATGTGAGCGCCCGATAGTCATGTCCGACGTAGGATTGATGCGACAAGTTTGAGCGCCCAATCGAGAACAAAATAACTCAATATTCCAAGCGGCATTCCCACCAGCCAGGAAATCTGCAACCACCAGATCATGGTGACGATGGAAGCCGCCAGTGTACTGACGACGGCAGCCGGATTCAGCCCCGCGCTGTACCAGTACCTGCTCCCCGGACTCTCGTCGTACAGATCGTTCACCTGTAATTGATCTTTTTCCAGCCAGCGCTGGGCGAGCATACAACCCAGGAGCGGCCCGAAAAACGCAGTGTAGTAATTGATGAAAGCAACAAAATTCGCGCCGCTTTCAAGCAGGACCCAGGGAAAAGAGAGACTCGCGAGAATACCCGTCAAAATGACTCCTTTTTGCCAGTTAAATCCGAACAACTCCTCGAAAATGAATGCCGGGGGCAAAATATTTATGGTCAAATTTGTGCTGAACTGTGCTACCAGGATGAAAACCAGCATCAGTATCATTACCACCGGGCCCGGGGACAATTGCATTAACGCCTGTATGGGATCCCATTGACCGGTCGTCACCGCGGACACGAAGCCGAGGAACATCATCAACCCCAGGGGGGGTATGAGTCCGAATAAATGCCCCAGCCACATGCTGCCTGGTTTGTTTTCGAGATAACGGGTCAAATCGCTTGCGCTGACCATGACCGCGACAAGAATGCCCACGGTGGCGTTGACCCCGGTCCAGAATGACCAGCCCCAGTCACCTCTGACGCGCCAGGTCTCGTCGATTTCGAACTGCTCGCTTTGCAG
>JAAXHV010000709.1 GCA_012270695.1 Gammaproteobacteria bacterium
AAGTTCTGGATGATGATCTCCTGGATATGCCCGTGGGTATCATGCAGGTCTCTCAACGCCAGCAGGGCCTCCAGACGTTCGCGCCGGGTCTCGCCGATGCCTATCAGGATGCCGGAGGTAAACGGCACCCGCGCTGCGCCCGCCGCGGCAATACTGTCCAGGCGGACCTGCGGGCGTTTGTCCGGCGATCCGTAATGGGGACCGCCTTTTTCGCACAGGCGCGTCGAACTGCTTTCCAGCATCAATCCCTGGGATACAGACACCAGGCGCAGAGCCTCAAGTTCAGCCTGCGTCATCACTCCCGGGTTCATGTGCGGCAACAGCCCGGTCTCGTCCAGCACCGCTTGCGCCACTTCACGCAGGTAGGATAGGGTTGAGGCATGGCCGAGCACCGCCAATTCGTCCCTGGCAGCCTTGTAGCGCGCTTCAGGCTTATCCCCCAAGGTGAACAAAGCTTCGTAGCAACCCGCGTCCGCGCCGGCCCGGGCTATGGCCAGGACCTCATCGACACTCATGTAGGCCCGTTGTCCCGGCCGCGGCGGTTGCGCGAAGGTGCAGTAATGGCAGACGTCGCGGCACAGTTTCGTCAACGGGATAAAGACCTTGGGGGAGTAGGAAACCACCCGGCCGTGACCCTGGTCACGCAACTCCGCGGCGCGCGCCATCAACTCCCTTACATCATAACGAGACCAGGACAGGACTTCATCAATATTTAACATGGAGGTACAGGATAATCTGGTTGTTACTATGATAGCTAAGGCTTCGACGATTTTCTTTCTTTATGAGAATTATCCTTACCAATTAAAGTGCTGGGATACAGTTGTAAACCATTACATAGTTTTCGCAGGTATCGCTTGTATTACACATTGTCGTTTCTTTATTGCCTCCCGGATACGACAAAGGATCCTCGCTGGTTATACACATTGTCTGAGAGGACATATCAGCACAGTCCCAATAGTAATCCGGGTGTGCAGCGCGATTTGAAAATGCACAATATTTTTGCGCCAGGTTCAGCGCTGCTTTTTTATTGAATCTGTTTTTACATTTCTCATACCATTTTTCAGTGTCCCGACATACGGTATCGAGGACTACTTATGTTTCTTCCCATTTCACAAGTGTCGACGATTTGAGATTGGTACTCAATAAACATCCACTCGTTATGAGTCCATAGGTTAATACAGCTACGAGTTTCAGTAACGTGTTGTTGATGTTTGAGTTATTCATTCGGCTCCGCAACGCCGCAGATCATCAGGATGGCCTGGATATAGACCCTGATGATATCCAGCATGTCGCCGATATAGACCGCTTCGCCCTGTGAGGTGGAGAATCCTCCACCTCCCGTGGTGCGGATGCGGCCGGCTGAGCCGTAATTTACCGTCGGTATGCCGTAGCGGTTCATGTGCGCGGCATCGCTGTACCAGGTTTCCATTCCCATTTGCGGCGGTTTGCCCAACTGGTCGGTGTGCGCGCGGATGATGGTTTGCACCAGTTCGTGGTCATTTGCTATGGAGGTACCTGGCGCCGATAAAAAGACCTCCACCTTGGT
>JAAXHV010000710.1 GCA_012270695.1 Gammaproteobacteria bacterium
CCGGCGGAGGGCTGGTACATCTCGGGCGGCATAGGCCTCAGCAATGCTGAAATCGACGATCCCGGCGGAATTATCGGCGTCCAGAAAGGCAATGATCTTACCAACGCGCCCGACCTGACATTCAATGGTCTGGTCAGGAAAGAGATTCAGGTTGGCGAAGGTACACTGGCGTTACAGACCAATTGGAATTACAAGGACGACGTAACCTATGATTTGGCAAACGCTCCTTACCTCAGCCAGGATGGTTGGTGGAACCTGGATGCGCGGGGCTCATACGCATTCGGCCCAAATCAACAGTTCGAAATTGCCGTCTGGGGCAAGAATTTGACCGGGGAGAAATACTGCACCGGACTGGTCAGTCTCCAGGGCCTGTCAGAATCCTTGCTGTGTTACGGGAATTATTCGGATCCGACCTATGGGGTCACGGCCAGCTACCGCTTCGAGTAAATGATTTTCCAGTGTCCCCGATGTGCTGCAAACAGTGACCGTTGCAGGGAGGAATACAAAGGACTGGATGGCGACACTGTTGTCTGGACCGTATTTCACTGTCTGGATTGTTCGTTCACGTGGCGGGATTGTGAACCTGAAACCGTGGTAACACGTGAGATGCGCCCGCCATGGACAAACCTCACAACCTTGGATCCGGAGACCTACCCACACAACATCCCGCCACCGGCACTGTGAGAGGGGACAGAAGATTATTATCCACAGATTAACACAGATAAAAATAAAAACTTCTCTTGGCACCCTGTGCCTTGCAGGCAAACGGATATAGGACACTTCTGATCATTGATTGGAATTCTGGGCATTTGTTTCAAGTAACTCATGCAGGTATGAGACGTGGTTTTGAAAAGCCCGTTGTCCAGACGCGGTAATCCCCACACGGGTCCTGGGTTTCTTGCCGGCAAAGTCCTTGATGATCTTCACATAACCAGCTTTCTCCAGGGTGGTCAGGTGAGCCCCCAGGTTGCCGTCCGTGGCGCCTGTGACGGCCTTGAGTTTCATGAATTCCAACAGTGCCTGGCGCGGCAAGGCGTTCAGCGCTGACATGATCCTGAGACGCACCGACTGGTGAATGATTTCGTCCGGGGCGTCCAATCAGGCTCTCCGCATCCACAACCCACCGAGAATGAGCGCCCCGCCGCCGAGTATGGATACCATTAACGGAAACTGGGCCGGCGTATAGAAAAAGGCACTGACCACCAGTACAGCCAGGACAGCGACTATGACTGAGAGCTTACAACCGGTCCAGAAACCCAGGATCATGTAAATCGACGCTATCAGGATGGTTATGAACGCCTGGATCTCTACGCCTGATAC
>JAAXHV010000711.1 GCA_012270695.1 Gammaproteobacteria bacterium
CGTTATCCGGATGTGATTGTTCAAGCCGAAACTGAAGCAGATGTCGTTGAGGCAGTTAACTTTGGCCGTAACAATCATCTCAAAATTACCACCCGCAGTGGAGGTCACAGTTGGAGTGGTTGTTATTTGCGCAATGGCGGGGTGCTTGTAGATGTATCGCGCATGCAGAAGATCGAAGTGGATACCCGAACAGGCATTGCCGTGGTTGAAGCGGGTGTGATTGGTAGAGGACTGAATGAGTACCTTCGCCCGTATGGACTGGCGTTCCCCACAGCCCACTGCGGAATGGTTCCTCTCAGTGGTTTTTTGCTTGGTGGCGGCCTTGGCCTGAATTCAGCCGCCTGGGGGGGCATGAGCGTGTTCAATATTGTGGGACTTGATGTTGTCACGGCAGAAGGCGAATTGTTGCATGTCAACGAGAACCGCAACACAGACCTGTTCTGGGCCGCACGCGGGGCCGGGCCGGGATTGTTTTTTACCGTAACGCGTTTTTATCTCAGGTGCCATCCTTTGCCCCGGGCAATCTCCACGGATTATTACACGTTTCACTATTCGGATATGCTGCAGGTTGTGGAAATGATGGAAGAACTGGGGCCATCCCTGGATCCCAACCTGGAAGTATTGACCGTCGTTGTCCCGACTCCACCTGACCTCGCCGCACAGTGCAAGGGCAGCCAATGTGGCCGTGTTGTAGTAACGGCCGCCATTACATTCGCGGATACACAATCAGAGGCGAAGCAAATGCTGGCTCCAATTGAGGGCCATCCGACAAGTAAACTGGCATTGACAACCCTGAAAAACAGGCCCACACCAATGGAAGTCCTGTACCAGGACAACGAGGGACCGTTCCCGCAACGCCGGGCACGGGCTGATAACATCTATACCAATAATATACTGGACGCAACCGGGGTGTTGAGCAAGCACATGCTGACGGCGCCCTCCGCTGGCAATACTCCCGTTATTCTATGGCGTGGAGATTTAACCTTCCCCGATGCTGCCTGTTCAACGACCGGGTTATTTTACCTGGCAGGTTATGCGCAATGGGATCATGCTGCAGATGATCATGCCAACCAGGACTGGCTGAAAAATTTTTATGATGAAATGCATCCCTTTGCTTCCGGTTTTTATATCAATGAATTCGACCGGGAGACGCGCTCGGATATGACAGCCGCGTGTTTTGCGCCGGAGAATTGGGAGAAACTGAATAAATTGCGCCGGCAATACGACCCTGACGGCGTGTACCATGATTTTCTGAGTGTGTAGTTCGTGTGTGATTTTCTCACCATGCCCGAAAAACAGAAAACCGGCACCTGCTCCTTGATTGCAGTATTTTCCTGCCTGCTGGCATTAACCTGTATTGCGTCTGAGGACGTAATGATAAAAATTACAAAAGATTT
>JAAXHV010000712.1 GCA_012270695.1 Gammaproteobacteria bacterium
GCCAGACTATCTTTTCAATACCAACTACCATGGCGATCATACCTTCGGCAATGGCTACTTCCCAAAAGAAACTCATATAATTGCGCACAGGATCACCAGAGACCTGATAGATTCACGTTTTGATTTTGAGAAGAAATTTTTACTGGCCCTGGTCGATGATCCCGCCATTTACGCAGACGCACCCAAGAGACTGCCCGATCAGGTATTTGACGAGTTCATGGAACTGGACCTGGGCGGCCGGATTGTCCAATTCCACTATTTCGGATTGGGCTGCGGGCCTGGTGACAGCATCGTTTACCTGCCTGAAGAGAAAATAGCCTGGACCGGCAACCTAATTCTCGGCCCGACGGGCATCCCCTGGGTTATCGAAGGGCACGCGCAGGAGTACCTGCAGACCATGGCCAGGGTCATCGAGGCGCTGGACATTGAAGTGATGATTCCCGGTCACGGTGGTGTACTGCTCGGGAAAAACAGGATCAGAACCCACATGCTCAAGTTTCAAACCTACCTGGCCGAGCTGATCTCGGAAACGGATCGATTGAAGCAAAACGGTGTTGCGTATGAAGATATCGTTGAGGCCTTTCCATTGCCGAAGAAGTATCTTCCTCCAAAAGAACTGCAGAAAACTACGGGTGGTTACCCGGACGCCCTGCTGGAAGGCTGGCATGCATGGAACGTCTTGAAAACCTACGTTGAACCGTAGTCAATGTGTACTATAAACCATAAATATGTTGCAAAATTATCATAAATAGTATATTTTGTTTTAAATACATCAAATACGACAGGATATGCTTACAGCAGAAACGACACAAGCCGATGCGCGGATTGTCCTGACCAAGGCATTGCTGAATGCCGGCAAGTATCTTGGCTTGTCCCAGGCTGAATTGGGCCAGGTTATAGGCAAGGATCGTACTTCAATCAGCCGCGGCATCAGAGAAAACAGCAAAGCGGGGGAGCTGGCGCTGTTGTTTATCCGCTGTTACCGAAGTCTGTACGTGCTGGTGGGTGGGGATATCGGTGATATGAAACACTGGATGCATACAAACAACCTGCATACCGG
>JAAXHV010000713.1 GCA_012270695.1 Gammaproteobacteria bacterium
GTGGATAAAAAATTTATTAACGCAGAAGAACAATTGTTGGATTGTTACCGGCTTGGGGTAAAAATCTATGCAAGTGATTTCAGGCCGGATTTTATTGTGGGGTTATGGCGCGGCGGCAGCCCGGTCGGTATCGGTGTGCAGGATTGTCTCGAATACCTTGGCGTGGAAACAGACCATATTGCCATACGCACCTCATACACCGGTATGAGCACCTATGCAGAAATGATTGACAATGTATCAGGCATTCATGTTCATGGACTGCAATACCTGCTGGAAAACCTCGAAGCGGAGAACAGACTGCTGATCGTCGATGACGTATACAGCACCGGCCTGAGTGTCAAGGCCGTGATTGATCAGCTTTCAAAAAAAACCCGCAGGAACATGCCTGTGGATGTCCGTGTTGCCGTCATCTGGTACAAACCGGCCAATAATCGAACCGGGCGAATACCGGATTATTATTTACATGAAACCGATCAATGGCTGGTATTGCCCTACGAATTAAATGGATTGTCCTTGAGTGAAATCTACCAGCGTAAACAGGGTGTAAAAGAAATCTTTGAAGATCTGGAGGATTTTTTGCCTGCAGACAGATTGAATAATCAAAGTGGCAAATAGTGTCATAATCAGCGTTCGTAGTGACCGGCGACGACGCCGCGGTCGTGCAGGTCGCCGATGGCGGCGCTGCTCAAACCCAGCACCGTAGAGAGAATTTCGTCGGTATCAGCGCCGAGTTGCGGGGCGGGGCGGGGCGGTTGTCTTTGCTCGGCTGCAAAGCGCAAGGGGGAGCCGGGCATCAGGTATTCGCCAATCCCGGGTTGGCGGACTGTTGAGAACACGGGGTTTTTGGCAGAGCAACGCGGGTCCTGGCGCACCAGTTCCGAAAAAGTCCGGTAAGGACCCCAGCATACGCCATGGGCGTCAAATATCGAGGCCAGATCTGCAAGGTCATGGCGGACGCACCAGGGCTCCAATAAGCTGGTAATGGCATCCGTGGCCTGGTAACGGTCTCCTTCCTGGTTCAGGTCAAGCCCGCTTTGTGTTTCTACCTGCTGAAACTCCTGTTCAAGTCCTGTTGCCGCTACCAGGTTGCGCCACTGCCTGCGGGTGATGGCTACCAGCATGATCTCATGTCCGTCCCTGGTGCTGAAGTGATGGCCAAAGGCGCCGTACAGCCGGTTGCCGATGGACGGACGCTCCTCACCGCTGACCTGTACTTCGGCGAGGTATCCCAGGTTCCCTACCATGGAGAACGCAATATCCGACAGCGCAAGACTGATGAGTTGCCCGCTTCCGGCGATCCGGCGTTGCCGCTCGGCGACTACCACGGCTAATGCCGCATTGATGCCCGTCAGCGCATCCCAGGCTGGAAACGTATGATTGACCGGTTGGGGATTATCTGCAGGACCCGTCGTATAGGGAAACCCGGTTGCCGCATTGATCGTATAATCCACCGCACTGCTGCCGTCCGCATTGCCCTGTACGTGCACCATGATCAGGTCCTCACGCCGCTGCTTCAGCGCCGGGTATCCCAACCAGTCCGACTGCGGGAAATTGGTCAGGAAGATGCCTGCGTTGGGCGTGTCCTCGGCAATCAGGGCAACAACCAGTTCTTTTCCTTCCGGGCAACCCAGGTCAACGGCAATCGAGCGCTTGCCTTTGTTCAACCCTGCCCAGTATAAACTTTGCCCCTGCCGCGTCACCGGCCAGCGCCGGTAGTCCAATCCGCCACCGATGGGATCAAAACGTATGACGTCCGCACCCAGTTGCGCCAGGGTCATGCCCCCCAGCGGCGCGGCGACAAAGGCGGAACCCTCGACTATGCGCAGGTCTTTCAGCAGCTCATACAAAGATGCGTCAGCTAGTACCCTTTCCAGTTAATATTG
>JAAXHV010000714.1 GCA_012270695.1 Gammaproteobacteria bacterium
GTCAGCAGGGGAGAATTTTCAGGCGGTTCCCGGGAGAACACGTCCAGCGCGGCGCCGGCCAGGTGTCCGTTCCTGAGCGCTTCGTACAGCACCGCCTCATCGACCAACCCACCTCTCGCGCAATTGAGCAGTCTTGCGCCGGGTTTCATGGCCTTAATCCGGTCGGCATTCATAATATTGCGGGTTTTGTCATTCAGCGGGCAATGCAAGCTGACGTAATCAGCTTCAGCTACCAGCTCATCAATCCCGACACCGGTGACTCCGTCGGCCAAAAACATTTCCTCAGCAACAAACGGGTCATACGCGATCACCTGCATATCCAAAGCCAGGGCCTTGGCTGCAACAATCCTGCCGATATGACCATAACCGATAATACCCAGCACCTTATTGGTCAGTTCCACCCCTATGAAGCGGGAGCGCTTCCATTCCCCTGCCTTCACCGATCTATTGGCCTGTGGCAGGTTTCGACTCAAGGAAAACAGATGGGCGATGGTTAATTCCGCCGTAGTCGTTACATTGGCGTCAGGAGTGTTCAGCACGACGATACCCTGGCCCGTGGCATGGCCTACGGCAATATTATCCACCCCGATACCGGCTCTGCCTATCACTTCCAGCCTGGCGGCCGCGTCTATTACCTTTGCCGAAATCGTAGTGGCGCTACGCACAATGACGGCATGATAGTCACCGATCTTTTCACACAACTCGGCTTCGTCAAGGCCGTGGATATGATCAACAAGGATATTCTCCTGCCCGGCCAGAAAGGCTTTGCCTTCGGGAGAGATCTTATCCGCCACCAGGATACGTTTCTGCATGGGAATCATGGAATCATGGGGTCAGGTCGCACATTGCACACATAAAGCGCTGCATGGGAAACCGTAACAAACTGCTATGTGTGCAATGTGCGACCTGACCCCAATTAACAATTAACTGATGATGTCGTCTATATCCTCGACCAGCTTGTGCGCCAGCGAACGGACCTTCACGGTATCACTGCCCTCAACCATTACTCGTAATAAAGGCTCTGTGCCGGATGGCCGCAACAACACCCGGCCGGGGTTACCCAATTGTTTTTCAACTTCCCTTACGATCTCGTCGATCGCCGAACAACCCCGAAACTTTACCGGATTGTGTAATTTTATATTCATTAATGTTTGCGGGTATTTCTGCATGCCGCTTTTTAATGAGTGCAAACTCCCTCCGGTGCTTTGCATTGT
>JAAXHV010000715.1 GCA_012270695.1 Gammaproteobacteria bacterium
TTGTCAACGTCGCCTGGCATATACTCGGCCCCCGGCAACAGGTAAGTGACAATCCGTCCCGCCCACTTCGACCAGGCCAGGGAGGCGGCTCGACGGGCTTTCCAGTCCGCGCCATGGACACGGGCATGATAGGCGGCAATGAGGTCGTCCCTCTCATCCGCCGGGATGATTTCCGTAAACTCCCGCCAGTAATCGGGAAAGATCATGCTCGCGCCACGTTTGCCGAACCAGTCCAGGTCTTTTTGCCGGGCCAGGAAGGTGCCGCGCAGGATCAGGGCCATGACTCGGGAAGGATGCGATTGCGCGTATAACAAGCCCAGGGTGGCGCCCCAGGAACCGCCGAATACCAGCCACTTGTCTATACCCAGGTATTCTCTTATGCGTTCTATGTCCCGCAGCAGTTCCGGAGTCGAATTGTTTGTTGTCTCGCCGGCCGGTTGTGAGCGGTGGCAACCGCGCTGGTCAAACAGTACCACCCGATATTTTCCAGGATTGAAGTAACGGCGATGATTCTCGTTACAACCCGAGCCAGGGCCCCCGTGCAGGAATATAACGGGAATACCCTGCGGGTTGCCCGCCTCCTCCACGTAAAGAGTATGAACTCCATCTACCTCAAGACGATAACTGCCTGACGCTGCTATTTCGGGGTATAACTCTCGCATGGCGGTCCGGGATGTGGCTGACTAGCGCGGGGCCGGAACTTCGATTTAACAGGTTCTTTCCTGGTTTACAGCCGGTTGTTTAAATTTCACCCAGGATCTGCTCTCTCTTCTGTTGATATTCCTCAGCGCTGATCAGTTCCTTGTCACGCAGTTCCTGCAGGGTTATCAGTCTCTGCTTAATTGTCCGGGCCGAATTGTCTCCGCTTGAGGATTTCATCTCCTTGCGCATCTTCGCCAATTCCAGACGCATCTCCCGTCTTTCCCGCGCCAGTCTGGCGGCTTCTGCCTGCACGGCCTCGTTGATCACGGTTTCCTGCGGCGTTTGTTCCGCCTTTTCAGCCAAGTACACTGATGCTGCCTGCTCCAGGTCTATTTCTACCCAGTCCTGGCGCGTTTTGCCGCCATCCACATGGGGGTTGACGCCGGCCCTGGCGACAACGGAACCTTTGAAACCGGATGGTTTGGCCCGGCGGCCGTGCTTGAAGTATTGCTTTACGTCCGTCACGCCATGACTCTTATGGGCCGTTTCCTTGAACCTGTCGCCCTCATTATCATAATCACCGATGATGAGATGCAGCTTGCCGTCCAGGTAGAAAACCCGCCCTCCGGTATAGCCGGTATTCTGGATGACGAGGTACTTTTTCTCCGAGCGGGCCAGCACAAAGACGATGTCCTGGTCCGGTCTGGCCTTGGACAAACCGGTGCTGATATATTGTCCGAGCAGGCGGGACTGCTGCAGGGAAAACAGATTCTTGAGTTTCTTTTTCTTGAAGAAACCTCCTCCACTCCAGGCTTCGATCCCTTCCAGCGCATTGGTTATCTGGTCGGGATTCAACTGCACAGGGTGCTGGTTCGGCGGCGTCGCTTCCTTTTTGGATTCGTCCTGATCCGTCAGCCTGATGTACAGGTTGGAACCGGATTTCCACAAATCCTCATCGGCCTGGGCGACGCCGACAAACAGAAAAAAACATAATAAACCTGTGATATTCCTGGTTTGTTTAATGAAGTTCATCGTATGTTTTACCATCGGCTGGTGAATATATGATGAGCACCTTTGATGCGCCTGTCAAATCCGAGGTAAATAAGAAACAGGCATAACTCAACAAAACCACAATATTGTCGTCTGCATTAATCAGTAGAACTTTTTGACAACACGCTTGCAGTGTCACAAAAAATTAGCTAAGCTTACCGGACTAAGTCCTCTGGAGGATATTATGCGCACTGTCAACATGCACCAGGCCAAAACCCATCTTTCGCGCCTCGTCCAGGCCGCCGCTAATGGCGAACCCTTCATTATCGCGCGTGCGGGCAAGCCGATGGTGAAGGTCATCCCGCTAGAAGCGCCGGAAACTGGAACCCTGCGTCGAACCGGGTTTCTAGCCGGCAGAATTTCAGTACCGCCTGATTTTGATAATATAGGCTCCACTGAGATCGAGGCGCTGTTCGAAGACGACGGGTGAGTTTCCTTCTCGATACGCACATCCTGCTCTGGGTCGCGGGCGCGCCGGACCGACTATCGACTGATGCGCGCGCACTGATCGAGAACCCGACGACCGACTTGATCTTCAGCGCTGCGTCTCTTTGGGAAATCGCCATCAAGAACAAGTTGGAACGTGCGGATTTCAGCGTCGACCCGCGCCTCTTGCGCCGAAAATTACTGGAGAATAGTTATACAGAGCTAGCCATAACCGGCGCTCACACGGTGGCCGTGGACCTCCTCCCACCGATCCACAAGGACCCTTTCGACAGAATTCTGGTCGCACAAGCTCAGGTCGAAGGGATGACGTTATTGACGGCGGATGAAGTCGTTGGTCGTTACCCGGGGCCGATCCGGGTGCTCTGACCATACCCATGATTAGTATGGACACGCCCTGATGGACAAATTGCTTGAAAAATAAATCCTTTATCTGAATTCCCTTACAAATGCGAGTGTGTGTTGATTCTTTGCTCGTTAGTGGTAATGCGTTGATCCATACCTGTAACACGCTGTTCAATCAC
>JAAXHV010000716.1 GCA_012270695.1 Gammaproteobacteria bacterium
GATCTGCATTGCTTTCGCGCCCATACCGTGGTGCTGGCAACAGGGGGCTATGGCCGCGCCTATTTTTCCTGTACCTCTGCCCATACCTGCACCGGCGACGGCAATGCCATGATACTGCGCGCCGGACTGCCCCTGCAGGACATGGAATTCATTCAATTCCATCCTACCGGCATTTACGGCGCCGGGGTGTTGATCACCGAAGGCGTGCGCGGCGAAGGCGGCTACCTGACCAATTCGGAAGGCGAGAGGTTCATGGAACGTTACGCCCCGAATGCCAAGGACCTGGCTTCCCGGGATGTGGTCAGCCGCTCTATGACCATTGAAATCAGGGAGGGTCGCGGCATCGGGCCCGAGCGGGACTACCTGTACCTGCACCTGGAACACCTGGGACCGGAAGTGATCAACGAACGCCTGCCCGGGATCACCGAGTCAGCGCGCATCTTTGCGGGGGTAGACGTGACCAGGGCGCCTATTCCCGTCCTGCCTACGGTGCACTACAACATGGGGGGAATCCCGACCAATTACCACGGGCAGATGGTCACGTTGCAGGACGGCAATCCCGACAGCGTTGTTCCCGGTCTCATGGCTATCGGTGAGGCGGCCTGCGTGTCGGTGCACGGCGCCAACCGTCTCGGTTCCAACAGCCTGCTGGACCTCATCGTGTTCGGCCGCGCCGCGGCCCTGTGCGCTGCCAGGGAAATCAGACCCGGCGCTCCCCACACATCCCTGGGCGCCGCGGCAACCGAGCAAGCCATAGACCGGTTTGACCGCCTGCGTCATGCCGCTGGCGATTTACGCACCGCCGAAATCAGGAACGACATGCAGCGTACCATGCAGACCAATGCCGCGGTGTTCCGCAGCGGGGAAATACTGGCAGAAGGTGTTGAGAAGATGGATACTATTTACCGGTCATTCAACAGGGTGAGCACGGCGGACCGCTCCCTGGTGTGGAATACCGACCTGGTCGAGACCCTGGAATTGGAAAACCTGCTGCAATGCGCGCAGGTGAGCATCCGCTCCGCGGCAAACCGCACCGAGAGCCGCGGCGCCCATGCCCGGGAAGATTACCCGGAACGGGACGATGAAAACTGGATGAAACACAGCTTGTCCTGGCTGGACGCCGCTTCCGGTGAAGTGGAGTTTGATTATCGACCGGTACACCTGTACACACTGACGGACGAGGTAGAAACGGTGCCCCCGCAAAAGCGGGTATATTAATCCACAGACGACACAGATGAAAAAATACAAAAACCTGTCTGTTAATCTGTGAAAATCTGCGTAATCTGTGGATATATCCGAAGAGAACAGCCATGGCGCAATTGACATTGCCGAAAAATTCGAAGGTGAAGCCGGGAAAAACTTTTCCGCTGAACGGCAACGTAACGCGCAAAAAAACCTTGCAGGTATATCGCTGGGACCCGGATACGGGAGACAACCCCAGGCTGGACTCCTACGAGGTCGACCTGGACAGGTGCGGCCAGATGGTGCTGGATGCACTGATCCATATCAAGAACGAAATCGACTCGACCCTGACCTTCCGGCGCTCCTGCCGGGAAGGCATCTGCGGTTCCTGCGCGATGAATATCGACGGCGTCAACACGCTGGCCTGCACCAGGGTCATCAGCGATATCAAGCATGACATCAGGGTCTACCCCCTGCCCCACACCCCGGTCGTCAAGGACCTGGTCCCGGACCTGAGCCAGTTCTACGCCCAGTACACCGCCATCAAGCCCTGGATGCAGGCCCGCTCCCCTGCCCCGGATGCGAGTGAGCGTCTGCAATCCAAGGATGAGCGGGAAAAACTCGACGGCTTATACGAATGCATCCTCTGCGCCTGCTGCTCCACCTCCTGCCCCAGTTACTGGTGGAACAGCGATCGTTACCTGGGCCCGGCGATACTATTGCAGGCCTACCGCTGGATCATCGACAGCCGGGACGAGAACACGGATACGCGGCTGGATGAATTGAAAGACCCTTTCAGCCTGTATCGTTGCCACACGATTATGAATTGCACCAACACCTGTCCAAAAGGCCTGAATCCTGCCAAGGCCATAGCTGAAACCAAGAAGCTGCTGGCAAGAAAAATGCTGTAATGGCGCCAGCAGACAACAGTTTACGCTGGCGTTG
>JAAXHV010000717.1 GCA_012270695.1 Gammaproteobacteria bacterium
GCGCTGGCGATTCATGCCCCGCAACGGGTCTCCCGCCTCGTTCTCATGGGCAGTGTCGGTCTTGAATTCGAGTTGACGGAAGGTCTGGATCTGACCTGGGGCTACACACCCTCGCTGGACAACATGCGCAGGTTGCTGGACCTGTTTGCTTATGATCGCAGCCTGGTAAACGATGAACTGGCGCAACTCAGGTATGAAGCCAGTATCCGGCCGGGGGTACAGGAATCCTACTCATCGATGTTTCCGGCGCCGCGGCAGGACGGCATCAGGAAAATATGCAGCGAGAAAGCCGACGTCAAAAACATTGAACACGAAACCCTCATCATTCACGGCAGGGACGATCGGATCATCCCCGTGTCGGTTTCGGAAGACCTGTTCAGGTGTATCAGGAACTCACAACTGCATATTTTCAGCAACTGCGGTCACTGGACCCAGATAGAGCACAGCCGGCGCTTCAAC
This sequence comes from Gammaproteobacteria bacterium, assembly GCA_012270695.1. GTDB lineage: Bacteria > Pseudomonadota > Gammaproteobacteria > Eutrophobiales > Eutrophobiaceae > JAAXHV01. The sequence goes on from JAAXHV010000717.1 coordinate 460, forward strand.
AGACTGGTCAGCGACTTTCTGCTGGAAGCCGGCCAGGAAATCAGTTAGTGGATGCAGCTTTGAGGATTTCAAGCACTTCCATATAAATTTGAAAGTTTATTACCAATAGCGCAACCAGCAAAACCATAATAAATCCCATCATCCATTTGAGCATCCGGATTTCTGTTTCTATATTGGTCAGTCGAGCTTCTATATTAGCCATTCGGGTTTCCAGGCCGGCGACGGCTTGTGCGGCCTTGCGCGCCGTTCCGGTACTGGACCCGGCTTCCGTCAAGGCGTCATAGAGTTCGCTAATCATTATGCTCATCGGTAACTCCTTTTACAGTTGTTTATCAGAGTTCACAGGCTACCAGAGCATCTCATTCCTAGTCAAGATTTTATGGAAACAGATTTTATGGAAAACCAAACTCTGATCGCGAAGCTGCCGGGAGTGCTTTTGTTTATCATGGCGCTGCTGGCGGTCTCGGCCTCAACCTCGCCCCTTATCTCTCCGTTATGGTCGGGGCTGGCCGGGTGGTTGGCGGCCTTATTGTTATTTCGCCGTTTGCCACGTGCCATGGTTTACCAGATATCCGGTATGCTGGCAATCGGGTTGAGTTGCATTGCCTGGGTGATACTGAATGATTTTCCTCTGGATATAGCTCGGGCTGCCTCGGCAAATATCCATGTGATAGCCCTGATTGCCTCGGTCACGTTCCTGCGCTTGATCACCGGGCCAGGCAACCAGGCAAACGATGCG
>JAAXHV010000718.1 GCA_012270695.1 Gammaproteobacteria bacterium
TCCAGCGGCACCACGGGCAAACCGGTAGTGGTGGGTTATACCCGCAATGACATCGACGTCTGGAGCCGGGTCGTAGCCCGCTCTATCCGGGCGGCCGGCGGCACTCACAAGGACAAGATACACGTGGCATACGGCTATGGTTTGTTCACCGGCGGCCTGGGCGCCCATTACGGAGGCGAACTGATGGGTTGTACCGTGATACCCATGTCCGGCGGGCAAACGCAGAAGCAGGCGCAACTGATCCAGGACTTTGACCCTGACATCATCATGGTAACGCCGTCGTACATGCTGAGTATTGCTGACGAACTGGAACGGCAGGGCGTTGATTGCCGTAAGCTGAGGTTGCGGGTGGGGATATTCGGCGCCGAGCCCTGGACGGATTCCATGCGCGCCAACCTGGAACAGAGGCTGGCTATCGACGCCGTGGATATTTACGGCCTGTCCGAGGTCATCGGCCCCGGCGTTGCCCAGGAATGCGTAGAGACGAAGGACGGTCCCACCATCTGGGAGGATCATTTTTATCCGGAAATCATCAACCCGCAGACGGGAGAGGCATTGCCGGATGGGGAGGAGGGAGAACTGGTGTTTACCAGCCTCACCAAGGAGGCCTTGCCCGTGGTTCGCTACCGCACCCGGGACCTGACCCGGCTGTTGCCGGGAACGGCCCGCACCATGCGCCGCATGGACAAGATCACCGGCCGCAGTGACGACATGCTCATCATCCGCGGCGTAAACGTGTTCCCTACCCAGGTTGAAGAACAGATCCTCAAGGTCCCCGGCCTGGCTCCCCACTACCAGATCGAGATCACCCGCAGCGGCAACCTGGACGAGATGACCATCAACGTGGAATTGGCCCCCGGCGCCGATGAGTCCGCAAAACAAGCGGCGGCTGCCAAACTGCAGAAACATGTCAAGGACCTGATCGGAGTGTCAGCAAGGGTCAACGTTCACGAAGAGGGCGGCGTAGCGCGTTCTGAGGGGAAGGCCAAACGGGTGGTTGACAAGCGTAACTTGTGAACGAACGCTACGTTCTGCAATATGGTTATTTGTAGCGAACTCCCGCTTTTATGACAGCATAAACGCGTTTCAGGGCTTCGATGTCCGCAAGGGGATTGCCGGCGACTACGATAACATCAGCAAGTTTTCCTTCTTCAATCGTACCAAGTTCATGTTCCATCCCGAGCATCTCGGCGCCGTTTCTGGTTGCGGCAATGATCGCTTCCATTGGCGTCATGCCGTATTCAATCATGTTCGCATATTCAAGCGCATTCGGGTCCTCTTGCAGAAAATTGAGGAATGTTGGCGTATCTGTTCCCAGGGAAAACCTGGCGCCGGCTTTAATAAACTTTCTCATATTCCGTATTGAAACT
>JAAXHV010000719.1 GCA_012270695.1 Gammaproteobacteria bacterium
GCGACGAAACGTACGTCCGGTTTGTCTATACCCATGCCGAAGGCAATGGTGGCAACGATGATGATCCCTTCTTCCTGAAGAAAGCGTTGCTGGTGCCGGTAGCGCACACTCGTCTCAAGTCCGGCATGGTAAGGCAGGGCTGTCCGCCCTTGTTCATTGAGCCAGTCGGCAACAGCCTCGGTTTTTTTACGGGACAGGCAATAGACGATTCCCGCGTCTCCCTGGTGCTCCGTCTCAAGAAAGTGCAGTAATTGCCTGCGTTCCTCCAGTTTGGTCGTGATCCGGTACTGGATATTCGGGCGGTTAAAGCCGCTGATATACATTTTCGCCCGCTTGAGGCCCAGGCGTTCGCGGATTTCATAGCGGGTACGTTCATCCGCCGTCGCTGTCAGGGCGATGCGGGGTACGGATGGGAAACGCTGCTGCAGCTGATCCAGGGCCAGGTAGTCTTTGCGAAAGTCATGTCCCCACTGTGAGACGCAATGCGCCTCATCAATGGCAAACAGGGCAAGCTGTGTCCGTTCCAGCAATGCCAGGGTGCGTTCCTGCAGCAGGCGTTCCGGCGCGATATAAAGCAGATCCATCTCATTATTGAGCAGACCTTGTTCTGTTTCCTGGGCTGTTTGTACCGGCAGGGTTGAATTGAGGTAGGCGGCCCTGATCCCGAGCTGTAACAAGGCGCTGACCTGGTCCTGCATCAGGGCTATGAGGGGTGAGATGATAATGCCGGTGCCAGGACGGATCAGCGCCGGTACCTGGTAGCACAGTGACTTGCCGCCACCGGTGGGCATGAGCACCAGTGCATCGTTCCCCGCGAGTATATGCGTAATGATATCCTGCTGGTCGCGGCGGTAGCCACGATATCCGAAAGTATTGCGCAGGATGTCCAGCGCCTGGTCCATCTGTTTTTTCTCCTGTCGGTCTCGTGTACCGGTAAGGTTCCTGTTTTTTTGGGGGTTTCGTTTCCACCCAAAAGCTGGTTTAACCCGATTGCAGTTTTAATCCGACAGTATTTCGCGGGGAAATTTATCGGCAAACTCGCCGTCATCCACGCGCAACGCCGGCTCTACCAGGATTTTTCCGTTGACAGCGCACCAGGGGCGGATATATCGGAATACCGCCTCGGCACTCTCCGCCTCGAATGCGGCGATGCCCCAGTGGGACGCGGCCTGGCCTTCGAATATCACTTTCACGCCACTGGAGTTTTCTCCCCTGCGTTCGGAATGCCGCAAGGTACCCGTTGTCACCTCCCTGATTTTTTCCGGCATGATCTCAAAATAACAGATAAATAACATGGCATTGCTCCTGTTTGTTTAACCCGTGAATGGTGGCACCGTACAGCGTCACCCTCTCAACCGCCATTGCCCGATTGCTTTGTTTTCAATGATGACGGGGTTTACCAGCGTTCCCAGTCCGTCGATACTGACTTCCACCGGCCCCTCAACGATCTGAAAATTGGCATGGTGAATGGACTTCCGGTTGGCCGAAGGTTTAAAAGCAGTGCCGCAGGAAATGATATCGCCCGGATGAAGCGTATGGAACTGGCTGATGAAACTGATGATTTCCGCAACCTTGTAATTGTAGTATCGGGTGTTGTCTGCGGCGATCAACTCGCCTCCTGCTTTGCAGTAGACGTTTAATTCGTCCGGGTTCACTATCTCATCTTTCGTTACCAGCCACGGGCCTGCACAACCGAAGGTATCGCAGCCCTTGTAACGTCCGGCGTAGGATAAGTGCTGCCTGATCCGGACAGTTTCAGCAGGGTTATCTCCTTTGGCGTATAGCGCCCAGTACTCGAACATGTCTTCGGCGCGCATACCGTTTCCGGTAATGTCATTAAAGATAGTGTAACCGAACACGGCATCCAGCGCATCGGAGGCCGGGATATCTCTCGTTTCCTTGCCGATGATGACCGCCAGTTCCGGCTCGGGATGCACGCTGCCGTAGTATGGGCGGATGCGTATGGACTGGTGATGGCCGATGAGGCATGAAGCGGGCTTCAAGAAAAATGCGGGATGCTGCGGCGCACTGATTTTCCTCGCATTGCTTGCCGAATTGTTCATGGCAACGCCGCAGATTTTACCCGGAGACGGCACCGGGGGAAGCCACTCTGCCTCTTCCATCCTGAAAATGTATTCGTGTCCTTCGCCGAGGATGTCCAGGGCCGCCTTGATCTCCTCGACCAGCCGGCGCCCGCCCCGGATCAGGTCAAGCA
>JAAXHV010000720.1 GCA_012270695.1 Gammaproteobacteria bacterium
CCAGACTGGTTTGCATGTTTGCCATATCCAGTTTTGTCGCCACCTGTTCGCTTTGGGCCACGTCGTTGACCGCTTCAGTTGCCAGTTCTTTATCCACGCCAGCTGCCACCAATGCATTGTAGAGCGCCAGGCTACTCATTGTTATCTCTCCATAGCTTTATCATTTAACCAGAGGTTCATCTGGTCTGCTTATCGTCGCGTTCCCTGGATTCCGGTTTCGGTGGCATTATAATATACTCATATAAATAATTTCAATCCCTGTCGAAGACAAATCTGTCCTTTTCCCTGCGTACTGGCGGCTTGATGGTCGGGCGGCCTTTCTGCAGTTTGCCCAGGGCATAGCCCTGTACCTTGGCAGCCCGGGTGATGATGGTGAATTTCATCAGCCAGCCGCTGGCAGTCGCCAGGATGCAGGCCAGTAACGCCAGGGGTTGCAGCAGGTCCGACAACACGATGACCGTGGCCAGCAACAGCAGGGGCAGGGCGTTGCCCAGGATGACATGGGGCCTGTTGACACCGTCGAGGATCTTCAGGGCGGCCGGAGGCGCGTTGTTGGCCGCCAGCCGTTGCCGGTAATGGTTCCAGCTTACCAGGCGCCAGGCCAGCAGTCCCATCAGCAGGTACAGCAGCCACACCTGTGCGGCGCCGGAGAATATCAGCAGGATGGAGAGGATGGACGCGCCTTCTGCCAACCCGGTGCTGATGATCAGCGGCACCACCGCCGGTTCGCGCCAGGCCGGGATGCCTTTGCTTGCCCTGAGGATCCTGCCCTGGCAGTAGAGGAAGAGAAAACCGAGCAGTCCTGCAGCGGCAAGCAGGCTGGGAGCCTGCATCAGCACGCCGGTAAACGTAGCGGCAAACAACAGCACGGAGACGGACGCTTCCCGGGTCATCCAGGAAGTCTGGGGGTGGAAAAACACGTGCAGGAAACGCCAGGGCCGGCCAATCTCCAGCCAAACCAGGAATAATCCCATCCCCACGAATACCAGCGCCGCCAGACCGATGACCAGGTTTGGCGTGCCCGGCCAGGATGCGATGGCGGCCATGAGTATCAGGGCGCCGCCGCTGCCGCCGAACATGAAATTGCCGGCTGCGCGCCAGTCCCACTGGGTCTGCAATATATTGCCGAAAGTGTTTTGCATGGTTTACCGAATCGTTATAAGGAGTTTTTTTGTCTACTGGATTCCGGGTCAAGCCCGGAA
>JAAXHV010000721.1 GCA_012270695.1 Gammaproteobacteria bacterium
CGGACCAGGCCCGGAAAGTCCTGGCCCGTTTGTCAGGAAGAATCGACGATGACCGGATGCAGGAACTGAACAGCAGGACCACAATAGAAAGAAAGAGTTTTGCGGAAGTCGCGAGCGAATTCATTCGGGAAGAAGGCCTTGGAGAAACGGAAATTGAAGACAGGCTTGCCGCTTCTATCCTCGGCAACACCGTGACTCATCTCAAGCTGACGGCTATTGCGCTGGCCCTGGGCTGCCTCACGGGTTTGCCCCTGGGCATTCTTGTTTTTCGCAACCGCTCTGTGGCGAGTCTCACCGTTTACCTTGCCGGGCTGCTGCAGACGATCCCTTCCATTGCGTTATTGGCGCTGATGATTCCGGTGTTCGGGATTGGCGTGAAACCGGCGATTATCGCGCTCTTCCTGTACTCCCTGTTGCCCATATTGCGTAACACCGTTACCGCGCTGATCACCATTGACCCGCTGTTGAAAAGAGTGGCCGAAGCCATGGGACTGACCAGGGGGGAACAACTGCGCCATGTATTATTGCCGATGGCGCTGCCGAATATCCTGGCAGGTATCAGGACGGCAGCCGTTATCAGCATCGGCACAGCGACGCTGGCTGCGTTCATCGGCGCCGGCGGGCTGGGTGAACCCATCGTAACTGGCCTGGCGCTGAACGATACCAGCCTGATCCTGCAGGGCGCTATCCCGGCGGCGGGCCTGGCCATCCTGGTGGAACTCTTCTTCGAGTTACTGGAGAGGCTACTGGTGAAACCTCACATGCTGGAGGGGCAGTTACCAAGCTGACCCGCAGGTTAACCCGGATTTCTCCAGTTGATGCGAAATCCGGGTTAATTCAGCAGTGACAGGCTCACCAGTCCGCGACTCGTGATGCCGGTTTTCCATTTGAGCTGACCTGCGGTTGTAGCCAGTCTCAACCGGGGTAGGCGGCGCAGGATCGTATTAAACATGATCTCCATATTCCGGCGCGCCAGATGGTTGCCCAGGCAATGATGAACCCCGCCGCCAAACGCCAGGTGGCGGTTCGGGTCGCGGCGTATATCGAATAAATCCGGCTCGGCGAAACAGGCCTCGTCCCGATTGGCTGAGGCATACAGAAAACCCAGCTTGCTCCCTTTTTTAAATGCGTACCCCTTGTATTCCATATCTTCCAGGGCATAACGGTGAAAATAAGGCAAAGGCGGTTCATAACGAAGCATCTCCTGAACGGCAGTATGGATCAGCCCGGGCTCGGCTCTCAGTACAGCCATCTGCTGCGGATAACGGAGCAATGTGAACATGCCATTACCTGAAGCATCGATAGTCGAACCATGTCCTGCCATGAGAATCGTCATGGCTGTCGAAATCAGTTCATCCTGAGTCAGACAATCGCTACCATCCTGCCACGTGATCATTTCTGAAACCAGGTCAGAACCCGGCGCTTCCCTGCGCATTGCCGTTAATTCGGTCAGGTAAGCCGCAAACTCCGCGGTGGCCTGTTCCGCCAGGTTCCTGTGCGCCTCGGTGCGCTCCGGCTCGAAATACTGGACGATATCTTCCGACCAGGCGCGCAGTTGAGGCCGGTCCGCTTCCGGCACACCCAGCATTTCACCTATGACAAATCCCGGTACCGGAGCAACCACGTCCTCAATGAAATCGAACTCTCCTTCAGACTCCACAACGTCGATTTGACGGTTGATCAAGTCCTGGATAAAACCCCGCAATTGATTGACTCGTACGGGAGTAAACAGCCTGAATACCGCCTTCCTCAAACGGCTGTGCAGCTCACCCTCACTGTCGATTACAGAGACCTTGACATAACGGCTATGGAACGGCGCCGCCTGCCACTGATGTCTGTCACGATAAGACGCGACCTGCTCAGGAGACATGACGTGATCCATGGTTCTTCCCAGACGTTCATCCATGACCAGTGTTGCTATATCCTCATACCTGGAGAACAGCCAGGTATCCCAGTTTTCATGGTAACGGATAGGGCATTCCTCACGCATACGCGCATAGACTGAATAAGGATCCCGGGCAAATTCATTTGAATAAGGTTCAAAATTGAATAAACGTCTCATCTGATTTCCTGGTGAAGCATGGGACACTGCGTATCTGCAAAGCTTACGTTATACTATCACCGGATGCTGAACAGGCAAACGAACCGACACCATGACAACAATCAAGAAAGATGACCTGATCACAAGCGTCGCTGATTCCTTACAGTTTATTTCCTACTACCATCCGCAGGATTTTGTC
>JAAXHV010000722.1:0-1226 GCA_012270695.1 Gammaproteobacteria bacterium
AGTGATTTGCAGCTTTTGCCCTATATTGCTGTGGGTGCGGGGTTCTACGATTATCAGGATCGGATTACTGGTCTGATTTATCCGGGACAAAAAGAGGAGCCTTTGAATGCGGATCTGATGCTGGATGATCGAGAAGATGAACATACGGCTCTGGGTGCGAATGTGGGGTTGGGCATGACAGTGGTACAGGGGCGATTCGGGCTGGATATCCGCGGGCGTTATCACATTATTTTAGGTGATTTGCGTCCGATGGAGGCGTGGGATCTGCCCGGGGTATTCCCCATTGCGATGTTCGATTTCAGGACGGCGTTCAAATTGTACTGGTAGAAGCGGGTTTAAAACCCGCTTCTACTGTTATACAGGAGGAGGTTATGAAGCGATTAATATTGGGATTTATTTTGTTGTTGCTGATGGATACATCGGCCATGGCGACAACAGCGGGAAAAATCACGGGTGTGATCACAGATGCCGCTACGGGTGAGTCTTTGCCGGGCGCGAATGTGGCACTCGAAGGAACCCGCAAAGGAGCTACTACCGATGCCGAGGGCCGCTATTTGATTCTGGCTGTAGATCCCGGCATGTACACCCTTACGGCGACGATGGTGGGCTATGGCACGGAAAAGAAAGAAGCGGTGCAGGTGATTGTGGATTATACATCCACGGTGAATTTTGCTCTGAAAGAAGCCAGTCTCGAATTGGCCGAGTTGGTTGTCGTGGCGGAGCGCCCGCCTGTGGAGCCAGATAAAACCACGAGCAAATACGTGGTTTCTTCGGCTGATATTCAGGCTGTGCCGCAGGTGAGATCGACATCGCAATTAATTGCATTGCAACCGGGTATGGCGCTGGATGGCACCAACCGGATTCGCGGAAGCACAACGCGGTCACAGACGGGGACGCAGGTGGGCTATTATATCGATGGGATTGAGGTCGATCGGAGCTTGCTTACGGGCGTAAATACCACGGCGATTCAGGAATTGAGTGTGCTGACCGGCGGTATGAATGCGGAATTTGGCAATGCGGGTGCTGGTATTGTGAGTCTGGTAACAAGAGAAGGCCGGGGCGATTTTTCTGGTCGGGTGGAGTATAAGTTCACGCCTGCAGGCAAAAGACACTGGGGGCGAGACGTTTATGAAAGCCCCAGGTTTGAAGACAATGTGCAGTGGGACAATCCCGATTGGGTGAATGAAACGTATATGGATCCGGGACCCGACCGCGTGCTGGGAACG
>JAAXHV010000722.1:1382-1634 GCA_012270695.1 Gammaproteobacteria bacterium
CGATTTTTCGTATTTTGCCAGTGTGAGTTATGCCCGCAGTCCGGCCAGGTTCCCTGCGGCTGAACAGGTATCGGACGATCCGCCGCGCATGCAAGCGACATTGACGTATCGACCCAGTGCAAATATCAAGGTTAAAGCACTGGGAATGTATCAACGGTCGGATCGGTTTCAGGGATCGACGCGCAATAATGCACAAAATATTTTCTTTCCAGAGGATTTTTCAGCTTCGGGAACTTATACATTGTCGCGGCA
>JAAXHV010000723.1 GCA_012270695.1 Gammaproteobacteria bacterium
GTTCCTCAAGGGCGAGCAGACCGCGAAAGCCAGGGTGATGGAAGAAAACGAAAAACTGCTGGAGCAGGGCAAGCTGGAGGCGCACTGGGAGCACGTGCTGCTTGGCATCACCAAGGCGTCATTGTCTACGGAATCGTTTATCTCGGCGGCGTCATTCCAGGAAACCACCCGGGTATTGACTGAAGCCAGCGTGAACGGCAAACGGGATGAACTGCGCGGGTTGAAGGAGAACGTCATCGTCGGCCGCCTGGTGCCCGCCGGCACCGGACTTGCGTATCATACCGAACGCAGGAAAAAACGCACCGAGGATGATTTGGCAGTACAGGAAGGCGTCAAGGAAGAAGCGCTGGTGAATGAGGACACCGACGCAGAGAATGAGGTCATCATCCTGCCCCCGACCCGGGAAGAACCGGTGGAAATCGCCAGGGTTGACCAGGCCTGATGATACTGAACTAAAACGGGGACAGATGTAAATACCTTTGTCGTCCCTTTTGGAAAAGATAAATATATATAAAAGTATATGGTTGGGTTGTAGTATGCAATACTATGCGTTTACAACGCATTTAATTGCACACTATAATTAATTCAGGAGTCCAACCATGCAACAGACCGTTATCACCATTTTCTCCATTCTCATTCCATTGGGGGCACTGATATTTTATCTGTTCAACTGGTTGCGCGCGGACATCAAAGAGCTGCGTCAAGACATCAATACCCAGGGGGAATCGTTGCGTCAAGACATGAAAGCCCAGGAGGAATCGCTGCGTCAGGACATCAAAACCCAAGGGGAATCGCTGCGTCAAGAAATGAAAACCCAGGAGGAGTCACTGCGTCAAGACATCAAAGACCAGGGAGATTCGCTGCGCCAAGACCTCAAGGAAATACGCCAGGAACTTAAGGAACAAAGCAACCTTATCAGCAAATTGCAAGCCACCATAGAAACGTTCTTCCGGTTACGGGTTGACCCACTCCCGCCCCCGGACAGCCCCGGCCCTGACCAGGTTAACCAGGCCGCCTGATTGCCTAACACTACACAATACTTCGGCGGTAAGGAAACCGACATAACCAGTCCCTCCACAAGCCCGCGCTCACTACCTGCCACAACCCCAACAACTTCCGTAATGCCTTGTCCTTATATGCGCCGTCGGAGGTCGTGACAACACTGATTGCCTGAGATCCGGTGTGCTGGTGGCAACCGTTGTGGATAGACGGTAAGGTCTACAATGCGCAAGCCACGTGTCGGGTGGCGCATCACGCCCCGCCAAGCCGAGATATTGCATCAGGCAAGGGTATTCAGTATCCTGAACGACCTTTTCAAAGCTCTACATTGGGATTTGAGAATCAAACTGCTGTGGAGGCATCGCGATAGGAGAAACAGGATGATGCTGAAATATATCTGTCGATACTGGTTATTGTCGTTATTTTTTGCTGGCCTCCCTGCTTCCGCTGAAATTGACCTTGATCTGGTACGCGAGAGTCTGGTGCGGGTGCGCGCCTACGATAATAACCGGATCGTG
>JAAXHV010000724.1 GCA_012270695.1 Gammaproteobacteria bacterium
CCCAAATTCATGCGATATGATACAAAAAATTTGACATTATCAGGAAATTTTGTATCATTAATTATATGGTGATACCGGGACGATAAACAGATGACCGATACAGCTACGTTGACAGAAGCCTTTCAGAGACGGATAGATGCCGAGGAGAAAATCGAGCCGCGGGACTGGATACCGGACGCCTACCGGAAAACCCTGGTGAGGCAGATATCGCAACACGCCCATTCCGAGATTGTGGGCCAACTGCCGGAGGGGAACTGGATCACCCGGGCGCCGACCTTGCGACGCAAGGCAATACTGCTCGCCAAGGTCCAGGACGAAGGTGGACACGGCTTGTACTTGTACAGTGCGGCGGAAACCCTGGGAGTGTCCCGTGAACAACTGATCGACCAACTGCATTCGGGCAAGGCCAAGTATTCCAGCATTTTTAATTACCCGACCCTGACCTGGGCGGACATAGGGGCTATCGGCTGGCTGGTGGATGCGGCGGCCATCCTCAACCAGATCCCCCTGTGCCGCTGCTCTTACGGCCCTTATGCCCGCGCCATGGTGCGGATCTGCAAGGAAGAGAGTTTCCACATGCGCCAGGGTTATGAATTGTTGATGACTCTTTGCCGTGGGTCCGCCGAGCAGAAGGCGATGGCGCAGGATGCGGTAAACAGGTGGTGGTGGCCGGCGTTGATGATGTTCGGCCCCAGTGATGCGGATTCCACCCATTCCGCACAGTCAATGCAATGGAAAATCAAGCGCAACAGCAACGATGAATTGCGCCAGAAGTTTGTGGATCAATCCGTTCCCCAGGCCGAATACCTGGGCCTGACGCTTCCCGACCCTGACCTCAAATGGAATGAAGCACGCGGGCATTATGATTTCGGGGAGATAAACTGGGAAGAGTTCTACCAGGTCATTGCCGGCAATGGCCCCTGTAACCACGAGCGCATGAGCGCTCGTATCAAGGCCCATGAAGACGGCGCCTGGGTACGGGAGGCCGCCCTGGCCTATGCGGCAAAACAGCGGCAACGGGCCACCAGGGCTGCCGCCTGACGGGCCGTTGTCAATAATGGGTCGCATGGGTCGCATGGGGTCAGGTCGCACAATGCACACGCGCAAAGAAATGAGGGTGAAATCATGATAAACCTCTGTGTGCATTCTGCGACCTGACCCCATGACAGGAGAAACAACGATGTCGGACAAGACCAGGCGTTTGCCACTCTGGGAGGTATTCATCCGCAACAAAAGGGGGCTGGACCACAAACACGCGGGC
>JAAXHV010000725.1:0-1688 GCA_012270695.1 Gammaproteobacteria bacterium
CTCGGCGATCTGCCTGGAAAGTACCACCGTGGCGTCCAGGTGCGCAAAAGTGGTGGCCGGAGACGGATCAGTGAGATCATCGGCCGGCACATAAACGGCCTGGATAGAGGTAATGGAACCCGTCCTGGTGGAGGTGATGCGTTCCTGCAGCCGCCCCATCTCTTCAGCCAGGGTCGGCTGGTAACCCACCGCGGACGGCATGCGTCCCAACAGGGCCGATACTTCCGTGCCGGCCAGGGTGAAACGATAAATATTGTCGATAAACAACAGGACGTCCCGGCCCTCATCGCGGAATTTTTCCGCCAGGGTCAGACCGGTCAATCCGACCCGCAGCCGGTTGCCAGGCGGTTCATTCATCTGCCCGTAAACCATGGACACCTTCGAATCTTCCAGATTTTCGATATTGACCACCCCTGCCTCCTGCATTTCGTGGTAGAAATCATTGCCCTCACGGGTGCGCTCGCCCACACCTGCAAATACGGATAAACCGGAATGCTGGGTGGCGATATTGTTGATGAGTTCCATCATGTTTACCGTTTTGCCGACGCCGGCACCGCCGAACAGGCCGACTTTGCCACCCTTGGCAAAAGGACAAATCAGGTCTATGACCTTGATCCCGGTTTCCAGCAATTCAGTCGTCGGGCTCAGTTCCGTAAACGTGGGCGCATCCCTGTGGATACTCCATGTCTCATCGGCATTGACAGGGCCGCGCTCATCGATAGGCTGGCCCAGCACGTTCATGATCCGCCCCAGGGTCTTCTCTCCCACCGGAATGGAGATCGGCGCACCCGAGTTATCCACTTTAAGGCCCCGTTGCAGCCCGTCCGTAGAACCCAGGGCAATCGTGCGCACGACCCCATCGCCCAGTTGCTGCTGCACTTCAAGAGTGGTCTCCACGCCTTCGGCATCGACGTTCAGCGCATCGTAGACTTTAGGTATGGCGTGGCTGGGAAATTCCACGTCAACTACCGCGCCGATGATTTGTACAATGTTTCCTGCACGCATCCAATTATCCTCAGTTCTGAATGTTTTTGTTATATATCCGCAGATTACACAGCTGCCGCGCCACCGACGATCTCCGAGATTTCCTGGGTAATCGCGGCCTGGCGCGCCTTGTTGTAAATCAACTGTAATTCATCGATCAGGGTGCCGGCGTTATCGGAAGCGCTTTTCATGGCAACCATGCGAGCCGCCTGCTCACAGGCGATATTTTCCACTACAGCCTGGTAAATCAGGGATTCAACGTAACGTTGCAATAACTGGTCGAGCACCTCCCTGGCATCGGGCTCGTAGATATAATCCCAGTAATGCTTCAGGTCATCATCACCCAGGGAACGGATCGGGATAAGTTGTTCCACCCCCGGCCTCTGTGTCATGGAATTGATGAATTGATTGGACACGATATGCAGTTCATCGATTTTCTGTTCCAGGTAGGCATCCAGCATCACTTTGATGGCGCCGATCAAGGCATCAAGCCCGGGTGTATCGCCGATATGGGTCGTCTGGGCAACGATGTTTGCCCCGAGCCGGCGGAAGAAGGCTACTGCCTTGTTGCCTATGATGCTCAGGTCAACCTTGATCCCGGCATCATCCCACTCTTTCATTTTTCCCAGCACTTCCCGGTACAGGTTCGAGTTAAGTCCGCCGCACAGGCCGCGATCGGTTGAGATGATCACCAGCCCGATGCG
>JAAXHV010000725.1:1745-2701 GCA_012270695.1 Gammaproteobacteria bacterium
ATTTCCCCGACTGTACTTTTGTTCAAACCACAGAGGACACAGAGTCAATCAAGAATCCTTTTAACAGACTGACAGCCTGTGTGGTTAACAATTCATCTTGACTGCTGTTCATGTTGTTTTCTGGGAACCATCTATTAATTAATGTTTTCGGATACACTGATTTGTTGAAATCATTATTTACTGGCATGACATAATCTACGAATAAATAGAGGTTCTCTTAATCTTTGCGTACTCTGTGTTCTCTGTGGTTATCTTCATTACCAGGTATGGTTCTTCTTGAATTCTTCCAGGCTGTCTTTCAATGCGGCTGCGATCTCATCCGTGTACTCCGCCTTTTCCCGGATTTCAGCCATGAGTTGCTTGCGCTCGCTGTGCATGAAGTTATGCAACGCCGCTTCGAAATCGCCGACTTTTTCCAGTTCAACGTCGTCGAGATAGCCGTTTTCCACCGCATACAGGCTCACGGCAATGCCAGCCACGCTTAGCGGCGAATATTGTTTCTGCTTCATCAACTCCATCACCCGCTGGCCGCGCTCCAACTGTTTACGGGTCGCTTCATCGAGGTCGGAGGCAAACTGGGCAAAGGCCGCCAGTTCACGATACTGGGCCAAGGCCAGGCGGATACCGCCGCCCAGTTTCTTGATGATCTTCGTCTGTGCCGCGCCGCCTACCCGCGACACCGACAACCCGGCGTTGATCGCCGGACGGAAACCGGAATTAAACAGGTCCGTCTCCAGGTAGATCTGACCGTCGGTGATGGAAATCACATTGGTGGGCACGAAAGCGGAGACGTCGCCCGCCTGGGTCTCGATAATGGGCAAGGCCGTCAGCGATCCGGTCCTCCCCTTGACTTTACCGTCCGTCAGTTTCTCGACGGCTTCTTCATTGAGGCGCGCAGCACGCTCCAGCAGGCGTGAATGCAGGTAGAAGACGTCACCCGGATAGGCCTCGCGTCC
>JAAXHV010000726.1 GCA_012270695.1 Gammaproteobacteria bacterium
GTAATCAATGAATTTGGTTACCTGCCGAAGCGCGGAGAGATGGTTGAACTTACCGGTTATAACGTAAAAGTACTCCGGGCTGACAAAAGAAGAATACACCTGTTACGTTTTGAAAAAACGCCTGTTTCACAACCTGGAATCCCGCCCGAGTAAGGTATACACCGGTTCTGTCCCCAAAGGACTGTTGTGTCTGTCAACGGGTGGCGCTACCGCTTTTGCGTTTGCGCCGTACGAGCTATCTGTCATCCCATTCATCACCCTGGCGGTCCTGTTCCACACCTGGCGCGGGAACAACAGGAAGCAAGCCTTTATCAACGGCTATTTATTCGGTCTGGGCCTGTTCGGCGTCGGAGTCAGCTGGTTGCATATCAGTATCAATCTTTTCTCCGGGATCAACCTGGCCGGCGCTTACCTGCTGACTTTGTTACTTGTGGCCTACCTGTCTCTCTTCCCTGCCCTGACCGGATTCCTTGGAGCCAGCCGTTCGCTTCGTTCTGATTATGCTTTTTTCCTGGCGCTCATGCCGTCGCTGTGGACCCTGGGGGAATGGCTTCGTTCCTTTTTGTTCACCGGATTCCCCTGGTTGACACTGGGTTACACACAAACCACAGCTATGCTGTCCGGCTACGCGAGTCTCATCGGGGTGTTCGGTGTCAGTTTCATCCTGGCTTTTCTGGCAGGAGGCTGTGTGCTGCTTACCGGCAAGAACAGGGGAATATCTCTGGCTGTTATCCTGCTGCTGGTGCTCGCGGCCGGATGGCAGTTACGCCATTACCAGTGGACTGATAGCGGCAACAAGGAAATCGACGTTGCCCTGGTACAGGGCGCCATTCCCCAGGAACTGAAATGGTTGCCGGAGTATAAAAACACATCACTGGAGCGTTACCTGGAAATCACGGAACCCTTCTGGGGCCATGATTTGATCATCTGGCCGGAAACGGCCATTCCCGGCTATTTACATGAGTTCCGCGAATATATCGAGAAACTCGATAGCACGGCGACTCATAACGGGTCCATCCTGCTGGCCGGCCTGCCCACGAAGAATCCTGACAGCGGCGATTACTTCAACAGCCTGGTTTTGCTGGGTGGTAAACAACAAATCTACAATAAACGCCACCTGGTGCCGTTCGGTGAGTACATGCCGCTCAAGTGGTTACTCGAGCGGCCGCTTGCCGTGCTGCAGATACCCATAGCCAATTTTACCCCCGGCGCCGCTGACGTCCCCCCGTTGTTCGATGCCGGCGGCTATTCGATGGGGCTGTCCATCTGTTATGAAGCCATCTTCGGCGCTGAGGTCAGCAAGGCGCTGCCGGACGCCGATGTGCTGGTCAACGTCAGTAATGATGCCTGGTTTGGTGATTCCGCCTCCCCCCATCAACACCTGCAGATGGCGCAGATGCGGGCGATTGAAGCGGGCCGCTACCTGCTGCGCGCGACGAACACCGGCATCAGCGCGATCATCGACGAAAAAGGCAATATTATCGGCAAGACGAAACAATTCGAAGCGGATGCCGTTGCCACAAAAGTCCCCTTGTTCACGGGCAGTACCGTGTACGTCCTGTTCGGTGATAAGCCGATCGTGATCTTATCGCTGATCTTGTCGCTTTTGGTTCTGCTGCTCAGTAAACGGAAAAAGACACGGATATAGCCTATATTTGCAGCTGGTAACGGGCATAGAAAATGCGCCCGCGCGGATCATGTGTGTAGTAATCATACGCGCCGTCCACGTTTACCAGCGGTGGGCCCTGGTTAAGCAGGTTCTTGATGCCAAGGGTCAGCCGTGAGCCTTTTTGCCGGGCCAGCAAGGGCGGTAATTCGAGCCGGTATTGCAGGTCAACGGTAGTCATACTGCCGATGGTTTCCGCATAGCCTATGTAGGCGCCGAGAAAAGCGCTCTGTGGGGTATCGTCCTTATAACCATGGATGTAATGTGCGTTCAGGAACGCGCCGTGCCGCCCGCGCTGCCAGCTTAAACCCGCGTTAGCGCGCAATCTCGGCATTGGCCGGCCAATCGAATTACCCGCGTTGCGACTGCCGGCCCCCTCGATTCTCTCGCCATGCGCCAGGATGATGTCGTAATGCAGGGTATAACTCAGGTCCAGTGAAGCACGGAACAATCCCGCTGCCGCCACGTCGCGGGCATAGGCGAGCGCCAGGTCAATACCCGATGATTCAAGGATAGGCGCATTGAAGTAAGAGGCTTCCGTGCGTACCAGGTATCCGTCTTCCCGGCGGATAACCTTGTCCGGGAGACCGGGACCGATGCTGTAGACAGTGACAATGCCGTCGCTGTCCAGGTCCCAGGATCCGCACAACGGTCCCGCGGCGGGGTCAGCGTTCAATCCTCCGGGACAGCGCGATGCGTTGTCCAGGTCGATCAATTCCTGGTGCCCTTCGCGCACTATCAGGCCGGTATAATCATAATGGTAGTAATCAAGGTCCAGTGAAAATCCGTCCAGCAGACCTGCGGGATTCCAGGATAATCCTGCGTTGAAGACCTTCGCCTGCTCCGGTTTCAAGTCCGGATTGCCGCTGGCGGCTGACGCTCGATAAGCCAGGGCCGGCGCGTTGGAAAACGGATCGCTGGAGTTCTGGAAGATGGTACGGCTGCCGCCGGTCTGCAACAGGGAACCCACCCGGAATGAAGTCCCCCAGGAGGCGCGCAACGACAGCGAAGCAACGGGACGCAACAACAGCGTCAGTTTCGGGTCGAATGTATCCTTGCCCAGTTGCTCAAAGGATTCGTAGCGCCCGGCAAGGGTCAGTTCGGCCCACTCTGCCAACGGCGCCAAAGCCTCGGCAAACACAGACCAGGAACTGAGGCGATTATCCCAGTCCCGATCGCCTGTGAGAAAGGTATAATTGAAGGCATTGGCCTCATCGTCGTAGTCAAACCGGGCTTCATCCTGGCGATACTGGAACCCCAGCGCGAGACCAACAGGACCGTTTGCCACGTCGATGGCATCCCCGGACAGCACCAGGTCGAAAACGACCTGGTCGATTTCGGCGTCTGTGACGTACGTTCCTTGTGTCCAGCGCAGCAATTCGGCCGGATTTCTGTATTTGCGCGCAGCCTCTGCCACGCTGAGGCGGGGGTCGGCGTCCCAGGGGGAAGTATTCGCGCTGTTCCAGCGCTCGCCGGTGACCGGGTCATATACGCTGGTCTGAAAGCTGTTGTAATAGTAACAGGTGCCCGTGCCGAGGTTGCCGGAGCCGGGTATGCCGGTCTGCGGGTCGCAGTCCGGCCCGCCCAGGCCGGCGAAGGCCAGGTCCATGCGCGATGTAAGCGTATCCACCGGCCAGTTCAGGTC
>JAAXHV010000727.1 GCA_012270695.1 Gammaproteobacteria bacterium
GCGTCTTCATCCAGGGGCGTCCACTTCTCGCCTATCAATCCCTGGGCGTGCTGGCCCTGGGCCATTTCCATACAGCCGTTCTCCAGGGTGCACGCATCGATGCTGACCAGGGCCGTGATATGCAGTCCGGCATAATCATCCCAGCCGGCCTGGACGTCCTGGTGAGCCTTGAAACCGGCGCCCCCGGGCAGTTTGAAATTGATTTTGTCCTTGTACAATATGGCCTCCGTGCCGAACAGGCTCGTGCAGCAACCTCTTAATTTTTCACCGTTGAAGATACGGCTGAACTGACCGTGATACGGTTCGATATCCTCTACGCGGCTGAGGATGCGCTCGCCGGTCAGGCTGCTTTCCTCGAAATACATCATGTATTTTCCCGGCTGTTCGGGGGAAGTCATGATCTCGTCGGTCCAGCGGGTTAATTCCACTATTTCGCGGGCGTCAAACAGCCCCCGGTAAATCAGGTACCCGTCACGTTGAAATTCTTCAACCTGTTGTTCTGTGAGCATTATGGCCAGGTTTTTATGATCAGGAATGCTTACTTATAAACTAGTTCGGTCTTTTTGACAAGTCTGGAAAGCTGTGGTCCCGGCTGTTGTCGAGCAGTTCCCGGGCGACCAGTTTCATGGTTGTGCCGGCCCGGCGGGAAGCTTTTACCAGGCGCAACGTGTCCGGGATCTGTCCGGGAGACGTTATCAGGTCAATACCCAGGCCCGGGATATTGACCTCGCCGAAGTCATCGCTGCGTCGCAGTATAGCATCGGGCAGCGTCATATCCGCCGTGTCGGTTATCACGCGCAGGACACAGGCCGGCAATCCGTTATGCTCTGCCGCGTCGAGTATACCCGCGCTTTCCATGTCCACGGCTATGGCCCCGGTTTGCTCGAACAATTTCAGTTTGGCATCGTTGGTTGCCACCTCCTTGTCCGTACATGCCAAGGGGCCGCTAGGAACGGCGATATTTTTTTCTGATAATCGCTCCCGTAACAATGCGGGCAGAGAGCTAGTTACGGCATATTTTCTTGCCGCATCGCGTACCTCTTCCGGTTGTACCAGGTCACCCGGCTTGAGCGCCGGCGACAAGGCGCCGGCGCTCCCGAAACTGACCAGGCAGCCCACGTTTTCTTCGACCAGCTTGTGCGCCGCCCGTTTGGCCCTGTCCCGACCCATCCCGGACACGATCAATACGGCCTGTTCGTTGAGTTTGACGGGTTGTTGCGCAGGTGGTTTTATTGCTGTGAAGGCGGACGCTTCAAAATAGAGCGCGCAGATTATCCCGATGCGGTTCATTCCCCGTCAGGTCGCGGGCAGTCCTGCTGCGAGTCTGTTGAACAGCCATTTCAGGAGGGAATCATGTCTGGTGAGCAGGTTCGTGGAAATAATCGTGGCCTTGACGGATCGGCGCGAGATCTTGACCTCATCTCCGGAGGTAAAACGGCGATGGCTGTTGATTTTGCGCAGTGTCAGTATCGCCATGCCCAACGCCCACAGGCA
>JAAXHV010000728.1 GCA_012270695.1 Gammaproteobacteria bacterium
CTTACAGATCGGATCGACAATGTGGAAGTACGGTTAGGGGCAAGGATAGACGAGGTGGAGGAACAGTTAGGGGCAAGGATAGACGAGGTGGAGGAACAGTTAGGGGCAAGGATAGACAAGGTGGAGGAACAGATTAGAACGCTGGATAGGCGACTCACTGTTGTTGAGACCAGTTTGAGGGCGAATAATCAGCTATTCGCTACGATTCTCGATAAGGAGAAAATTCAGACTGCTACTGATACAGTAGTCGAGTAAAATTCTTTCAATTCGCTTTCTGCACTACCAGACAGGTCGCCTGAGGGTGACTTGTGTAATATTCGGATTAGCCGGTTGTTGGGGTCACAGGACTACGGTATAGCTTGCCGTTGTTTTTTCTCTTACCTCATCTGCCGTGGCGCCAGGCATCAGCTTTAGCAGGCGCATACCGGATGAATCGAAGTCAAATACCGCCAGGTCCGTGATCAGTTTATTGACGGCCTTGCGCGCCGTCAGCGGCAGGTTGCACTTAGGCACCACCTTGGAGTTGCCGTTCCTGTCGCAGTGGATCATGGTTACGATCAGTTTTTTTGCGCCGGACGCCAGGTCCATGGCGCCGCCGACGCCCAGCAGGGGTTTGCCTGGCACAGCCCAGTTGGCCAAGTTGCCCTGTTCGTCCACCTGTAAACCGCCCATGATGGCCACGTCCACGTGACCGCCCCGGATCATGGCAAATGATGTGGCGCTATCGAAATAGCTGGCGCCCGGCAGAGCGGTTACCGGCACCTTGCCTGCATTAATCGGGTACTCCATGGCGCCGCCGGACGCAGGTTCCGGCCCTACGCCCAGCATGCCGTTTTCAGAGTGCAGGACTATGCCGTCCTCAGGCTTGATCAGGTCCGCCACCAGGGTGGGTATGCCGACTCCGAGATTGACAATGTCGCCTGGCTCCAATTCTGCCAGCGCTATCCTGGCCATCATCATGCGGGCTTCATCCACTTTTTTCAGGCTCGCTGATACTGATGCTGACGTGCCCAGATCCTCCGGGACAAGATTGGCCTGGACCAGGTGATCGACAAAACAGCCCGGGGTATGGATAAAATCAGGAGCGAGCGCGCCTGTCGGGACAATCTCCTCAACTTCCACAATGACCAGATCGGAGGCTGTTGCA
>JAAXHV010000729.1 GCA_012270695.1 Gammaproteobacteria bacterium
CCGGCGCGATCTTCGCATCAATTGGTAAGATATTCGGGCTAAAACCCGGTTAGCGGGAAATGCGGGTCAAGTGTTTTGATCATTGACAGGTGAAATTTTCTGCTTTATCGGTACTGCCTCTTCCCTGGTAGGCAGCGACTTGCGGATAGGGGCAGAGGGGACGGGTGCGCACAACCTCGCCGTTTTCGATCCGCGCCGCCTCTATCCGTTCCGGCATGATTCCTGCTTCCACCCAGTCAATCAGTGTGGTCATCACGTCAAAGTGATCGACATTGCGACCCCCTCGGCAATGGAACATCCCGGGCACCATAAAGGTCCGGAAAAATGACTGTGTTTTCTCTCCCATCGTTTCCATGACCTGCTCATAATACTGCACCGTCATGATAGGGCTGACCCCCACATCGGCCCAGCCGTGATACATGAGGATCTTGTTTCCCCTGTTCATAACAGGACTCAGGTCCGTCTCCTTGGCATTCATGATATGACCCATGGGCTGCATTTTTTCCAGGTCGGTTTCCATATTCAGGTTTTTCCAGTCATAGTCAGGATCGTCCGTCGCAAAAGCCATGTACTTGAGCCAGGATTCGAGTATTTCCAGGGTCATGTTATAGCCGCTGCCTTCACGGTATACACGCGCCGACCAGGGTGATGCTTCACTGGTTTTTTCATAAGTTCGTCCGGCGTCACGCACGCCGGGCAATTCCGCGCCTACGGGTAGACCCGGCGCGATTTGCCTGCCGCCGCTTCGAGGACCCTGGTAGATGCGGGTAAATGCCTCAATCTCTGCGTCAGTGAATCCATTTTTGCCTTCCGTATCGCGAGGCAAGTCCCGGGCTGGTTCAAAATCGATAGCCAGGGGGTTGCCGATGACGCGATCCCTGACGCCGTCCACCGCGTCATATTTTTCCATGATAATCTCACCCAGCATGTGAACCCTTTCAGCGCTGAGCGGAGTCTCCTCTGCTGTTGCCTGGTTCCACCATGATTGCATCTCAATCGTGGGCAAGTCGTAGAACGGCGCGCCGACTGCAATTCCATCAAAATCACCCGGGAAACGTTGCGCCGCAACCAGCCCCTGACGTCCGCCACCGGAACAACCTTCGAAGTAGGAGTAGGCAGGTTCTTTTCCGTAATAGCGATTTATCAGTTGTTTTGCGACGACGGCAGTCAAATGTACGGCGCGATAGCCATAGTCAATTTCTTTCTGGATATTATTGTGCGCCCAAGAGGCAAAATGGGCATCGTCAGTATGCCCGGTATTGGTAAAAGCGGTGGCAAAGCCCAGTCGCCTGGCTTTTGCCCTGTCTTCCTTTGCATAATCCCCATAAACGGATTGGCCGCCAAAACCACCATTACCGATCATATACAAG
>JAAXHV010000730.1 GCA_012270695.1 Gammaproteobacteria bacterium
CCGGGTTGCAGCAGGACCGGATCGATGCCCGGAAAGTCTTTCGGGTCCGGCGTGCGTTCCGCCACAGTGACGTAACCGGTCGCCTTGATGAATTCACTGAAACGCGCATTGGTCACTTCGAACCTGTCGATCCAGAAACCGCCAAGCCGGACGTCCTGCGGCGGCCCCTCTTCAGGATAGAATTCAGCCGCGCCCCTGGTGTAACTGCCGCCTTCGATCCAGACCATATCGGCATGCTCTGCCGGTTTGCTGCAGCTTGTCATCGATTGGGTCTCGTCACTCATCGGCGCCTTGCCTTTCATCGTGATTAAATACCCCAGGGCGACAACGATGACCAGGATTAATACGGCGATCAGGGATTTATACATTAAGCCGATATTTTTGAGAAAGTGTGGGCAAGGCAACCTCCGCCGCCATTCTGGCGCAAGTCAGAACCCGGATCAAACCAATATTACCAATTCCAGCGCGATCTTCGCAGCGGCTGATGCGATATCCGGGCTAGGCTTGCCTCAGCTGCTGTGTTGATGTTCCACTCCTGCCTGTTCGAGCAGTTGTAGAATAGGCTCTGCGTGAATCCCGACACCGACGTTCAGGAACTGATGCTCGACCTGCCCCTTGGGCTTGCCCGGAACGTTTGGTTTGAAACCCAGCGGCAGGTGCCGCGTATGGGACTGGATCGCCCAGACCGTGCCGTCGGCATCGAAGATCGGGCCGCCGCTCTGTCCTTGCAACCCTGGCGTTGAGGTCTCGATAAACTTGCCGAGTTCGGCCTTGTTATCGCTCGCATCAGGAGGCGGCGCCAGCAGGATGCGTGACAGCATGCCTTCCATGGCAAAGAACGGCAACGGCACTGAACCCGGCGGCAGGATAAATGCCTTACTCTTTTCATCATAGGTCGGTTTGATTTCGTAAAAGGAAAAACCCAGCCGACACAGGCTGCGCCCGGGTGTGTACCCGGCCTGTGGGTGTTTGAACACCGGGTAACTCGAGATGCGCTCCGGTTCGAACGGTTCAAACCGACCGAGCGCAAGGTCATTGGCTGGCATGATGCGCACGTCCTTGATTGTCATGCCGTCCACTCCCCACCAGACCGAGCAGTCACGCACCATATCGGGAGCCGGGTGATGCAATTGATGAAGCTTGCGCCGCCGGTACAGGGCATCCGAGGTCGTCGCCTGTTCAAAATCACGGATGCCACCAGTGTACTCGCGATATTTGCGCGCCGCCTCTTCCTGTTGTTGCATGAGGCCGAACAAGTGGGCCGTGGTAAGCACCCAACCCTCACGATTGACCACAACACAGGCGCCGATCACACTGTGACAGTCCCCCTTGACCGTCCGACTTGAGATCACGACCGGCCACGTGAACTGGCTTGCTATCTGAACAGCTTGGGCAAACATGTTTTCAATAATTTGGAATAATTTAGGACACCCATAAATTAATCTAATAATTTAGCATTAATAATTTAGGACACCCATTGAATAATTTGGGACACCCATAAATTTGTTGATAGGTGTAGTGGATTCACTTTCCTGAATTCAATGGGTGTCCTGAATTCCTCTGAATTCCTCGAAAACATGTGGTTGTTCTGAACCGCCTGTTCATGAGAGTTGCTATCAAAGAGTTGCTGTCAAGGGTTGCTGTCAAGTTGCAATCAGGCTCATCCGGCAATATAATTCCGTCGTTCATTAAAATCGCTTATTCTCAGGAGGGGGGTAAGGCTTTTCATGGGTCTGATCCTCCGCGGTTGGTTTGTTGATCAGGCTGACCTTTTTCTCATGACATCATGCCGTACAAGATCATCTTACTGGAGACGGCCAGGAAACTTGCCGAACAGCACAATTTTGACGGGGCTTCATTAAGGGAAGCCATTCCTTACCTGGAGGCCTTTCAGGGGAAGAAGTTTGTTCTCAAGATCGGCGGTTCGGTGTTGCGGGATGAACGTCTGATACCCCGATTGATCAGTGACGTTATTTTCCTGAAGCGCCTGGATATCAACGTCATCCTCGTACACGGCGGCGCACGGCAACTGGATCGGCACATGCAGTCGCTGGGGATGGAACCGAGCAAG
>JAAXHV010000731.1 GCA_012270695.1 Gammaproteobacteria bacterium
CCGAATTTCGCAACCGATAGCGGAGCGCCGAGGTTCTGCATGTTGAACGGCAATCGCCAGGAAGCGGATACCTGGGCAATCTGTTCCGCCATGAGCACTGATTCCAGGAAGCCCATCCCGTTTCCGTCCAGTTCCTCCGGCAACACGCATGAAAAAAACCCGAGATCACCCATTTTAGCCACGCGTTCCAGTCTGAATTCATGGTTTTTTTCTTCTTCTTCGAGTGTGGGCGCGATATCTTCCAGGGCAAATCTTCGAGCCGTATCCTGTACCAGGCGCTGCTCTTCGGTTAATTCAAAAAACATGGTTACCTCTCGGTTATTCGGGCTCAACAGACATCAGGGTTTGATCCTCATCCACTGTATCGCCTTCTTTTACATAAATCTCCTTAATCCTACCGTCACAGGGAGCATAGATCGGTGTTTCCATTTTCAATGCTTCTAAAACCAGCACCTCATCATCTTCTTCGACGAGTTCATCTACCGCTACTGTGATTTTCCAGATGGTTCCTGACAAAGGCGCCAATACGTCTTCCGTCATGATTTTTCTCCGTGGTTTATTGTAACAATGTTAAAAATATGCCGGCGGCAATGACGGTGCCGATTACCCCTGCAAGGTTGGGACCCATGGCAAACATGAGCAGATAATTCTTTTTATCGGCCTCAGCGCCAATTTTCTGAACGACCCGGGCCGCCATGGGGACAGCCGATACGCCTGCCGCGCCGACTAGGGGATTGATTTTATCGACGCTGAAAATGTTCATCAGCTTAGCCAGAAGTATGCCGCTTGCCGTACTGATCATAAACGCAAGCAGGCCCAGGAGGAAAATAAGAATGACGTCGGCACGCAAAAAACTGTCTGCGCTCATGGTGGCGCCAACACTGATGCCGAGGAATATGGTAACGATATTCATCAGGGAATTCTGTGCCGCGTCTGTCAAGCGGTCTACAACCTTTGATTCGCGGAACAGGTTGCCCAGCATGAACATGGATACCAGGGGCGCCGATGCAGGCACCATCAGGATAATCACCAGGGCCGCGATAATGGGAAATAACACCTTTTCCCTGGAACTGATTTTGCGAC
>JAAXHV010000732.1 GCA_012270695.1 Gammaproteobacteria bacterium
CCGCACCCCGTCAATTCATTGGCCGGATTTCCTATGAATTTTAGTTCAGTTGCTTGATCGAAAGCCGGTGTTCATCACCGGCTTTTTTATTTTTATCACGAATTAATGATATATATACGAATTGACGACGTTATTCAGCTGTTATGACTATCCGGGGTAAACAGCCGTATGGGACTTGAAGGAAAAATCGCTTTGATAACCGGGGGCGCCCAGGGGATCGGGCTGGCAATTTCACAAAGACTTGCCAAGGAGGGAGCATCGGTCGCAGTGGTTGATATGAACAAGGAAAAAGCAGATAAAGCCGCTCAGAAAATTGAGAGTACCGGCGCTCAGGCAATCGCTGTTGAAATTGATGTGGCCGACCCTGTCAGTGTTGCTGAGGGGACAGCAAAAGTCACTTCTGAATTAGGGTCTGCGGCGATTCTGGTTAATAACGCGGGAGTTTACAGGAGCACGCCGCTACTTGGTGTCTCAGAAGATTCCTGGAAGTTAAGCCTGGATGTCATGCTGACCGGAACGTTACTGATGACACAGGAAGTCGCTCCACACATGATCCGCGCCAGGTGGGGGCGGATCATTAATCTGGGTTCAATGATGAGTAATGTGGCCTACGGAGAGGATGTGGCTTATTGTACATCCAAGTCGGGCATACTTGGATTGACCAGATCACTGGCAGCAGAACTTGCTAAACATAACATCTGTGTCAACACCGTTTGCCCGGGTAATGTTCTTACCGAGATGCTGGAGCAAACGGCCGATGCAATTGAACGGCGCGAGGGTCTGGAACCGGGTTCCTGGATAAAGGACAGGGCAAAGGATATTCCCCTGGGAAGATTGGGTAAACCTGATGACATCGCCAATGTGGTCAGTTTCTTTTGCAGTGAAGACGCAAACTATATTACCGGGCAATCACTGCATGTAAACGGCGGCCTGTATCAGTTCTGAAATATCATTGACCTTATGATGGAAATATGACCATGTCCTCTGAACAACTTATACCTACTCTCGATATCTCCAGTTTTACGGGCGCTGCAGATGCAAACAGTCTTGCCATCGCCAGGGAAGTGAACAGGGCCTGTGAAGAGATTGGCTTCCTGGTCATTGAAGGTCATGGAGTACCCGGGCAGATTATTCAGAAACTCGATGCTTGCAGCCGCCAGTTCTTCGACCTGCCGCTTGAGACAAAACAAAGCTATTTCGCATCGGATGATACCTACTTTGGTTACAAGGGAATGCAACACGCGGCGCTGGCCTATAGTCTCGATATAGAGGATGCGAAACCTGATCTGCGTGAACAATTTGGTTCCGGCCGTCCGGATTATCCTGAATTAACGGATGATTATTATCGCAAGGGAATGGGGCTGGAGTTCAGATGTGATATCAGGTGGCCGCAGGAAGTCGTCGATTTTCAGGTCGCCTGGGCCGACTACTACAATGCGATGGCGGATCTGAGTGAGAAGATTATGCGGATTTTTGCCGTTGCCCTGGATATGCCTCTAGATTATTTCGACCGCATGCTGGATAAGCACGTAAGCAGCCTGGGTGTTTACAACTACCCGGAACAAAAAGACAAACCGGAAGAGGGCCAGCTTCGTGGTGGCGCGCATACTGATTTCGGGAGTCTGACAATAGTCCATGCAGACTGGTCAGCTCCGGGCGGACTGCAGGTATTTACAAAAAACAGGGAATGGATGGGCGTGCCGGCTAAACCGGGCACATTTGCCATCAACATAGGCGATATGATGGAACGCTGGACCAACGACCGCTGGGTCTCGACACTGCACCGCGTTGCCAATCCGCCTGGAAATTATGCGGGAAATACACGCCGCCAGTCCATTATTTTCTTTCATATCCCCAATTACGACGCCATTGTTGAGTGTATTCCCAGTTGCGCTGATAGTGAAAACCCTGCCAAGTATGATCCCATAACAGTGGGCAACCACCATTTGATGAAAATGGGTAAGATGTTTGATGTTGAAGATGAACCGGGCTAGCCCTGATAACCGTTGCTACCTGCCAGGTTACAACCCACAAAAAAGCTGATACTGGCTGATGAAAAATATTGAGCCTTATATCACTTCACCCAAGGAAATGATCGCCCTTGGGCTTTTAGGGGTGGCAGGCAATATTTCTCCTTTCATTTTACCTGTCATCGTCGGGGCGCTTGTGGACTATGTCGATTTTTCCATACAGGAGGCGAGTTATATCGCTTCTGCCGATATGTTCGGGCTTGGTGCAGGTACTCTGCTGTGGTCCTATTATATTACCAGGGCTGACTGGAGAAAGTTTGCGCTTGCCGCGGCTGTTCTGTTGTTTGTAGGCAACGTGTTCTGTGCGGTAACCAGCACATTTGTACCTGTGTTACTGAGTCGGTTTATTGCAGGCATCGGTGGCGGCCTGATGCTCACTATAGGTGTTTCCGGATTAGCCAAGACGAAAAATCCTGATCGTGTAGTGGCTGTGTACACACTGCTGGTTACGGTTGTGGCGTCAATTATTCTGTATGTGTTCCCTTTTCTGCTGGTACAAAGCGGGTCGGAAGGTATGTTTTTTACCATGGCCGGATTTGCCGTTCTTGCAGGCGTATCCAGTTTCTTTGTGCCGAAGTACTCTGTAGTAAACAGCAGTAATGAATCTGGTGAGAAAAAAATGGAAATTCCATCATCGGCTCTGCATTCGCCGCTCCTGACCCGGGTAATGGGGATATTCGGTGTTTTTATAGTGTTTTTCTCCATGTCGTTGTTTTGGGTCTATATAGAACGGGCTGGAGTTGCGGCGGGATATGTCACCGCCCAGATATCTGCCGGGCTGGGTACTGCGCAGTTTACCGGTGTTGCCGGGGCGCTTACTGCCGCTGTTGTGGCAACGCGTTTCGGTAACCGGTTGGTACCTGTACTGGTTACAATTGGCCTGTCATTGCTTGCTTCACTAATCATCCCCAGCACCCAGGAATTTGTATTCTTCCTGCTCGCAGCGAGCGCCCTGATCTTTTCGTGGAACATGCTCTATCCCTATGTCATCGGCCTCATGATTTCACTTGACGGCACGGCAGTACTGGTCACTTACGCTCTGGTTATGATGACACTGGGGAAATCGTTGAGTCCTGTTTTAGGCGCATTTCTGGTAACCGAGACTGACTTCTCCATGGCGTATTGGGCGTGTGCGATTTGTTTCGTCTGTGCGGCGGTCCTGTTTATGCCGGCAATTTTATTAACTGACAGGAAACTGAAACGGATAGTGCCCGCTTAACAATNNCCAGTAGTTTAAATTCCAAGTATCTGTTATCATTCCCGCAACATGCGGAGACAAAATGATGTCACATATTGTGGTCTGTATTAAATCCCCCAAATATCTGTAAGAGAGCAGCTGAATGGCAGCGCATACCAAGCGCGGTTCCGGCAGGGAAAACGACAATCGCGGGGCAGTCCATGATCTGGTCTACCAGGAGATCCGGCAAAGCCTGATGGTCGGAACATTCACTCCCGGTGAAAAAGTCAGTTTGCGCAGTCTGGCACAGCAGGTGGGTACCAGTCTTACCCCCGTTCGCGGTGCGGTAAACCGTCTCATTGCAGAAGGCGCGTTTGAAGTTTTGCCCAATCGCTGGGTAGTAATTCCATCCATGACCGAAGAGAAGTTCGATGAAATCATACACTGGCGTATCAAACTCGAGATGGAAGCTACTCGCCGTGCCTGCAGGAATGTAACCAAGGGTTTAATCACCAGGGTCGAGAGTATCAACAGAAAGATACACAAGGTGGTCGAGCAGGGCAGGGACAGAAAAGATCTGCTGAATGAGAATTACGAATTTCACTTCACCATATACCGTGATTCAAAATCTACCATACTGTTGCCTATGATAGAAAGTTTGTGGTTGCAGTGCGGCCCCTTTACATATTACTCGTTGTTATCTCCCAAAGACCTCTGGGACGCCAAGCATCATGATGCGATAATTGATGCCTTGAAAGCCGGTGATGACGACATGGCAGCCAAGGCTGTCAAGAGCGACATAATCAATACAGCAAAATTTCTCAAAGACAGTGGCCAATATACCCAGCCAAAACTGAGAAGAGTAGTGGATTAGTGTTGTGGAAGCTCTGATCAAGTCTATCCAGGACCTGTGTTTTCAGCAAACAGTTGAATACTGTGTAAGAGGCCGATAACGGCGCGCTTCCAGAGCAGGTCGAAGCCGGTCACTGAGCTTCCTTGCTTCCTCCAGCACGACAATCTCATCAAGGTTAACAAGCTGTCCGTTTTCCACTACCTGTTTACCATCAACCAATACATCAGTCACGTCAGTGCCTGTGCCGTACTGTACTAT
>JAAXHV010000733.1:0-1945 GCA_012270695.1 Gammaproteobacteria bacterium
CACGATGGTTGCCGGCTGAGCGGCGCCGATATCGTGCTGTTCCGGCATAACAACCCTGACGACCTGTACAAACGCCTCAAACGCCTGGGGCAACGCGCGGCCAACTCCCTGGTGATTATCGAAGGCATATACAGCATGCTGGGAGACAGGGCGCGCATCAGGGAAATCATTGAGGTAAAAAACGCCTTCGGTTCAATGTTGCTAGTCGATGAGGCCCATTCCCTGGGGGTCCTGGGGGACAGGGGCAGAGGACTGGTCGAAGCAGCCGGCGTCATCAACGATGCCGATTTTATCGTCGGCACCTTCAGTAAAAGCCTGGCCAGCACGGGGGGATATTGCGTCAGCAATCACCCGCAGCTTGACTTCATACGTTATGCCAGCAGACCTTATATCTTCACTGCCTCGCCTTGCCCGTCCGTGCTCGCGTCCACCCGCGCGGCGCTGAAGCGGGTGGAAAACGGCGCCGACCTGCGCGCGCGGCTCTGGCGGCACGCGCGCCGCCTGTACCAGCACCTGCTTGATGCAGGCTATCAACTGGGACCCGAACCCTGCCCGGTGATCGCGGCCATGCTGGACACCCGGGAACAGGCCCTGGCCCTATGGCGCGGCCTGCACGAACACGGCATCTATGTGAACCTGGTCTTCCCGCCGGCCACGCCTGCCGGCAAATCACTGGTACGCATCAGCGTCAGCGCCGCACATACCGACGAACAGATAGATAAAATCTGTCAGGCTTTCAGCGCGTTGTCTGCCAGTGTGTGATGATGGATACAGTAATTTACCACAGAGGGCACAGAGGACACAGAGATAAGTGTTTATGATGTCGCATGTCCACATTATGTCAAGCGGCCATATTGATAGTCATGCAGCTTGCTCGTGTATTTGAACAGTTTCACGGTCACCCTTTAATCTCTGTGTCCTCTGTGTTCTCTGTGGTTAAATCCTTAGCCCGGTGACCCCTGTGTCCTCTGTGGTTAAACAATTCACGGAGGATGGCCTGTTCCGCCGGGTTTTCAAGAACTCTGCCATGCTGACCGCAGGCAAGGTGTATACGGCCCTGGTCGGGTTGCTCTACCTTGCCCTCGCTACCCGCGCCCTGGGAGCGCATGATTTCGGCGTCCTCATTCTCATCCATGCCTACGCTGTCGCAGTGCGCGATTTTGTCACGCTGAAGACCTCCCAGTGTGTGGTCAGGTACGGCGCTATCTGCCTGGAAAACAATGCCAGAGAGGATTTTCAGAAACTGGTCAAATTTACCACGCTGCTCGACCTCGGCTTTTGTGCCGCAGGCACAGTGGCAGGTATGCTGGCCGTTTCCGTTGTCGGGCCCCGCTTCGGCGTCACCGCGGAACTGGTTCCCGTAGCAACCATCTATTGCTTCATGATCCTGTTCAACTTCAAGGCAACCTCGCTGGGCCTGCTGCGCCTGTTTGACCGCTTCGACCTGGTAGCCCTCATGCTGATGGTCGTTCCCACGATCCGCGTGGCCGGCGCCTGTGCCGCCTACTTCTTTTACCAGCACATCAGCGCATTCCTGCTGTTCTGGTTTCTTGCCGGCGCCGTTCAAAGTTTAGCCACCGTCTGTTTCGGCTGGCGTGAATTCAGGCGCCTGGGGTTCAGCAAGGATATGGACCTCGGACTCAGGGGCCTGACCCGGCCGCATAAAGGAATCTGGTCTTTTATCTGGACTTCACATATCCACAGAACCTTGCATGTCTCCACCGTACACATTGCAACTCTTATCGTCGGCTTCCTGTTGGGGCCGGTGGGCGCCGGCTTTTTCAAGATTGCCCAGGAATGCGCGACCGTATTGATCAAGCCTGCACAATTATTCAATGAAACGGTTTATCCGGAAATGGCTAAAATTGCAGTTAACAAAAATTATCCGCGTCTGTGGAACGTCATCACCCACTCGGCGCTGGTCGCCGGAGCCATCGCCGCTGTT
>JAAXHV010000733.1:2004-2263 GCA_012270695.1 Gammaproteobacteria bacterium
GCGCAGAGTTCATCAGCGCCTACGATGTACTGGTCCTGCTTATGATCGCAGCCGCGGTCACGATGACCACGTTCGCCCTGGACCCGGCCTTGTACTCCATAGGCCGCCCCGATATCTCCATGTGTATCAGGATCTTCACCAGCGCCCTGCATATCGCGATCATGTTCCTGTTATTACCGGAAATCGGCGTAGTCGGCGCCGGGGTTGCCGCCATCGCCGGCAGCTTTTCAACGGCCCTGCTGCTGCTGTTCTATGCCCA
>JAAXHV010000733.1:2271-3092 GCA_012270695.1 Gammaproteobacteria bacterium
GTCCGTCACCTGATCTCAGTTTCCTGTCTTCTGTCTTCCGTCCTCAGGGTCGCCGTGATTTCGGCCATGATGGATATGGCGATTTCTGCCGGTGAGCGGGCGCCGATATCAAGCCCTACCGGCGCCTTGAGACGGGCAATCTCGGCCTCGCCGAACCCGGCCTGCTGCAGGCGCTTTATCCTGGCGGCCTGGGTCTTCCTGCTGCCCAGCGCGCCGATGTAAAAAGCCGGAGAACGCAGGGCTACCTGCAGGGCCGGGTCATCCAGTTTCGGATCGTGGGTCAGAGTGACTAGCGCAGTGCGCATATCCAGGGCCATGGTCTCCAGGGCAAAATCTGGCCATTCCGTATTCAGCGTCACCCCGGGGAAACGCGCCTCGCTGGCGAACGCCTGCCTGGGGTCAACCACGACGACGTCATAACCACAGGCTGTCGCATTGCTTGCAAGGTGTTGTCCGATATGTACGGCGCCGATGATGATCAGGCGCAGCGGGGCGTTGAACGGCTGAATAAAACAGTCCTGCCCGTAAAGATCGAGCCGCAGACATTGATCTGCGCTCAGCGCCCGCATGGCAAGATCATGTAACTCCGCATCCTGCTCATCCACGTGCAGGCCGGGTTCCAGCACGAAGCTGTCATGAGTCTCCAGGTTCCTGACCAGCACGCAGGGCCTGTTTGCCGAACGGCAGGCGTTGACCTGTTGCAGTAATCCTCTGCGCACGCTCTCAATCCAGGCTTATGGGCTCCACATAGACCTTGATCCGGCCGCCGCAGGCCAGGCCGACTTCCCAGGCCATCTCGTTGGTCACGCCGTATTCCAGCA
>JAAXHV010000734.1 GCA_012270695.1 Gammaproteobacteria bacterium
TCCGTAATACAGAGTTGATTAAAATAATGCCAAGGATACAGATACAGCTGTAATTTGACAACACAGCACCTCTCGAAAGAAAATCTGTCTTTAATTAATATTTTTGAGGTTGGCTGAATATGAGCGCAGTGTTCAAGACCGATATTGATCAAATGATCGCTGACTACCGGGACGGTTATTCCCTGGAACAACCGTTCTACCTGTCGCCCGTCATTTTCGCCCATGACATGGATCGCCTGATTTCCAGAAGATGGCTCCTGGTTGACCATGAGTCGCGTATTCCCGATAAAGGCGATTATTTCCTCTTCAACGTAGGCAATGAATCCATCATCATTATTCGCGAGTCTGATGACAAGGTGAACGCTTTTTTCAATGTCTGCCGGCATCGCGGCTCGCGCGTGTGCCTGGAACAACAGGGCAACAAAAGACTGCTCACCTGCCCTTACCATGCCTGGACCTATAACCTGAACGGGGAATTACGACCACCGCAACTGATGCCTGCTGGTTTTGACAGGTCTCAGCACAACCTGCACAAGTGCCACGTCACCGTGTACCACGGCCTGATCTTCGTGTGCCTGTCCCCGGATGCTCCGCCCGATTTTGCCGAGGAGTATGCCCCCTTCGACGAAATGCTGGATTTTCACGGCTTCAAGGACGCGAAGATCGCAGTAAAGCGGGATTACCCGAACCGCTGCAACTGGAAGCTCGTGGTGGAAAACTTTCTTGAATGCTACCACTGCGCCCCGGCGCACCCGGAATATTGCAGCGTTCATCCCCGCGACCAGCTGCTCGCGCTGGGAGCGGGTCCGGGCTCGGGCCCGCAGGAAGCAATGGAGAAATATCAACCCATACTGGACGAATGGATGGAAAAGACCCAGGCCATGGGTCATCCCGTCCCTGAGTTTGAACGGGATGAGTACTCCCTGGATCTTGCACAACTCACAAGAGTGCCCATTAACGACCGGAACTTTGCCTCGGAGACCAGGGACGGCAAACTCGGCTGTAAGAAATTAATGGGCAAGTTCAGGGAATGCGATCACGGCGAAACCGCATTCGTTTTCAACCCGGTCGGCTACATACTGGCCTTCAATGATTTTGCCTTGATGGTACGTTTCACCCCGTGTGATGCCGTCAATACCGACGT
>JAAXHV010000735.1 GCA_012270695.1 Gammaproteobacteria bacterium
CTCATCCCATCGTCGTCGAGGATATCGCCGATCACTACGGCCGCGCCTTCCTGAGCGAATAGCCTGGCTTCCGCCGCGCCCTGGCCTCTGGCGCCACCGCTGATCAGGGCAACTTTTCCTTCCAGTCGCATGTTGAACCTCCCGATTTAGAACGGAATTATGCGGCAATAGTAGCGCATCAGAGGCGGTATTGCGAAGCCGGTTACCGTGTTCGGCAGTAGCGCATTATTTCGTTGGCCAAGCAGTCAATACCTCTACGACGCACGGTGATGACACGGTCATCACCCTTGCCATCAAAGTGGGACGAAACCCGATGGTCAAGTGGCGTACTTTGCCAGATGATGATAATGTCAGCCCATTGTCTATGGGCGCGATAGTAGCGGCCATCCCGCACCGTCGAACCATCAATGAAGCGCCATTCCATCCCCTGAGGGGATTTGCGCCTAATTTCACGTTCTTTCTTTTCGGTGCCGCCAACTACTGCGATACGACGCTTACCGGCGGCAATCGCGACATCCGCCATTAGATCCAGCTTGCTGGAGCTGGGGTTACCCTGACATATACTGCAAGCGTGCTGCTCTACCAAGAGCAAGGGCAAAGCAACAACCTCACCAACGATTCGGCGGCACTCGCCGTTGTTGCAGTGCCACCTGAACTGATCAGTGAGCGTCTCGCGGGCGCGGTTAATTTTATCGCAGGCGATGTTGGCGCGGTCGGGGGTTTTCTGGATGATGCCTGCCGTAAATAAGGCAATTCGAGCGTTTCTTTGCGAGTCTTTATTGGTGATGCCGGAATCCTTGAGCATATCGTCGATTGGGTAGTCGGTCACAGAGGTCTCCTCCGATAAAATGGTTCAGTTTTGACGGCGATCCAGTCAATATGAGGGGCAGGCTCAAAACCTGCCCTGTTAATACGGTAGCACCTTTTGCCGGTACTGCAAGTGCTGGATCAAATGCGAGGGGACGGGGTCCCGCATTCGGGTATAATCAACCCAATCACCGCGCAGGCCGCCGGGAGGAACTCCGGATGACCACCCCACAAGCCAAAACTGGGCCAACCACGGAGCAGTGGGAGCCATACCCTCATCTGGAAAAAGAAGAGAAGGATATGCAGCAAGGCGTGCCCGAGGAAGACTTGAGAGTCAAGTTGCG